>NZ_JAMYSY010000014.1:0-142517 GCF_040322175.1 Mesorhizobium sp. M0185
GTCATCCTCGACAATCTCGCTGCCCACAAGAGCCCGGCCGCCGAGGCAGCGATCCGGGCCAGAGGCGCATGGCTGCTCTTCCTGCCGCCCTACAGCCCAGATCTCAATCCCATCGAAATGGCATTCGCCAAGCTCAAGGCGCACCTGCGCGCAAAGGCCATCAGAACCATCGACGCCCTGTGGCAGGCCATTGGCGATATCTGCAATCTCTTCTCTCCAACAGAATGCAGAAATTACTTCGCAGCCGCAGGGTATGGACTCACATGAAAGTCCGCCGCTCTAGAGTAGCCATCCACCCGGCAAAGCCGGGGGCCTTCAGACTTGAGCCTCTCAAGCGGCTCAAGCGTGGAGGCTCACGAAGGCGAAAGTCGTCGACGCCCGGAAACGTCAAACTGCTAGTGTCACACGGCAAGGCCGTGGGATCTCCCATACTGTTTAGGGCTCCAGCGAGAAGCTCCGAAACTCGATTCCGAGTTGCTTGAGCCGCTCTACACCGGGAACCTCTGCCGCCGGGTGCACGAGCCCAAGGATGGAGTCGGATCGGAAGGGTAGGGGGACATGCAGGGCCTCAGCTGCCTTGAGGACGCCACTGACAAGCTGCCAGGGCACGGCGACGGCGCGCAGTGTTCTGCCTTGTGATGCGGCGATCTCTTTCATGAGCCGTCGGAACGGTACCGGTTCGGGGTTGGCCAGCCCTACCGGTTCCGGCAGGGGCATGTCCGACTCGGCAATACGCACCATGGCGGCTGCCATGTCCGCCTCATGCACGGTGAACTGATGGGAGCGCGCTCCGATGAGAGGTGTGACTGGCAGGTTGGTGAGCTTGCGGAGCGCGCCTGCCATCCCGCCCCAACCGGGGCCGTACACCAGTCCGAGGCGGGTGGAGACACCTCCCAGACTGCTGGCGGTGCGCTCGCAGGCCAGCTTCGCCTGACCGTACAACTGTCGGGTTCCCTTACAGGCGGACATCGAGGAGATAAAAATGACCCGGCGAACCCCTGCGTCGGCGGCATTACGCAGGAGGTGCTGCGAGCCGGACACATTGACACCCCACACATCGCCGGCGCTGACGAGAGCCAGGTCCCATGCACCGTGGATGAGCACATCTAGGTCGCTCAATGCGGCCCCCGACGGCGGGCGCTTGATCTCGTATGGGCGCCACTCGGCGACGCCAACCATTGCGGCGGCAGAGTCGGAGGTCACCCGGTTCGAACGGGCGAACGCGATGACCTCATGCCCTTCTTCGGCGAAGGCGGCACGCAGAATGGTCCCGACATATCCGTTGGCTCCGGTGATACCGACACGCATAGAACGCTCAACCCGTCAGCTGCATCGCTTCGCAGGCGATGCGATGAGAATTGGCCATCACAGTCAGGGTAAAGGTAGTAGCTGGAACATTTGGGAAAACCGACCCGTCGATGAGATGGATACGGTCCCAGCGCGCCAGCCGCCCGAGGCGGTCTGTCGTCGCACTCCCGGTATCC
Source organism: Mesorhizobium sp. M0185 (assembly GCF_040322175.1). NCBI lineage: Bacteria > Pseudomonadati > Pseudomonadota > Alphaproteobacteria > Hyphomicrobiales > Phyllobacteriaceae > Mesorhizobium > Mesorhizobium sp. M0185. Next base: position 1,485 of record NZ_JAMYSY010000014.1, read on the forward strand.
GGCTCACTGGCGTGGGGAAAGCTGCCGCCAAAGTGGTAGCTCTTAGCCCCGCCCGACCACAGCATCCGCGGCGTGACTGGCCACAAGTCAAGGTAAGGTGCCGCCCTGCGGATCCGCTTTATTACGTCAGGCAGCATCGGAGGCACGTCTTTGCCCCTGACCCTGGCCTCGCCGAAGCCCTCTGAAGTGAGGGTGATCTTGGGTAGCTCATCAGGAGCTGCGGACACCTGGGCGGTGACCCGGACCTTGGGTGATGCCCAGGACGGCAAGTAGCCCAGGCCTACCGTCAACCGGCTCAGGAGCCGATCCGTCACGAAGGCGGCGGCGCGGTGTTGGAGGAAGCCGGGAAGCGCATCGTAGTATGCCTGGTTGAACGGATAGAAGTGAATCTGTGAGACATCGAAGCCTTCGTCGTCCCGGACGATGACCATGTTGAACTGGTTGAGTGTGAACTCGCGCCTTGTACGTGGGTCGGGGGTCGGCTTCATGGACATCATTGGAAGAACGAATTGAGCCGATTCCGAAAGATATACCGGCTGGTCCGATCCGAGCGAGCCCAGGATCAGCCGGGTGGTCCCGACTGCTCCGCAGCCCACGAAGACCCGGTCGGCGGTGAATCGCTGGATCCGGCCGCTGGACAGCTCCCGGGCCTGCACGACGGCCGTGTCGCCCTCCTGGTCAACTCGCACCGCGAGCAGCCCGCTGTGGTAGGCGATCCTCCCGCTGCGCCTGAAGCGATCGAAGCTGTGCGAGGCCGAATAGACTAGCGACCGCGGGCACCCAGTCATGCACAGCCCGCAGGGCTGGCATTCGGGCGCTGAGAAGGCGAGGCGGGCGCGGCCTATCGTTATTCCCGTGGAGCGCACTCGATCGCGGTGCCGGTCGTAGTTGGCCAGGACCATCTGCGTCCGCGGCGCCAGCGGCGGAAGCGGGTCCGGGGATCCGATGAGCGGGAACCACTCCTCGAGATCGTCGGACTCTCCAGCGAAAGGAATGTGACCCAGGATCGTCCGATAGTGCTCTTCCATATCCGAGAAGTCGAACGGCCATCCCTTGAACGAGGCGGCGCTGAAGGGCATGATCTGGGCTCCCCAGACGTTGCTGAACCCCCCGTAGGCGCTTGATATGACAGCTGAGTTGACTCTACCCTCGGAGTGGACGCCGTCGAGCTGGCCCTTGTTGACAAACGGGAAATCGGATCCGTAGCTTCTCTTTTCAGGCAGCGAATCGGACCGGATCCGCTTGGGTTGCAGGCTGACCCCGCGGACGTCCTCCTCATCCCAGTTGTCGACACGCAGCTTGGACATCCTGGAGATTACCTCTTGCGTCTCCGCGTCAAGCACGGTGCCCGGATCGAACACGGTTACCTTCTCGTCCGGTTTATCGGACAGCGCCAACACGGCGGCGGCTGCAGCCGGACCCGAACCAATGATTATCGAAGACGGCATCTACTTGCCGCGCCCATCGCCTTGCGCGGCTGTGTCCAGTATCTGCTTGGTTGCCTGTTGGCGCCGCCGGCGCAAGCGCCGCACCAGCTCGATCCGGCCGGCGACGTGGCCTACCGCGGCCAGCCCCACGCCAGCGACTATCGCCGCGGACCGGGCCAGCCCGTGGGCGTCACCCTTGGCCGCCTGCAAAATCTCCCGCGGTAGGCCCTTGGTCAGCGCGTACCAGGCGAAGCGGGCCTCTGCACCCAGTGTGGCCGCGTCGCCCATCTGGGCAAAGGCCTCGACCTTCCCCTTGTTGACGAACAGGCAGCGGCGCCAGAAGTACCTCCAGGTCGGCCGTGAGGCGGGCACGAAGTGGCGAACGGTCGCCGCTGGTTCGTAGATGACTGCCTCACTGCCCCTGAGGTGCGCCACGCGGTGACACATGTCCATGTCGTCGTGACGGTCGGAGTGGAACCCTCCCACCTGCTCGAGGAGGGTCCGCCGCACCGACATGTTGGCTCCTATGAGGTGAGCCAAAGGACCTCGGCTGGTCGGAAGGCCGTCATAAGCGCATCCGAACACCCAGTCGAACTGCACAGGAAACCAGGCCGGGCGGCTCGTCTCGAAAACCGGTATGGGGCGCCCGCCGACGGCGCCGATGCGCTTATCCCGGTAGGGTTCGATGAGAATCTCGAGCCAGTCCCTGTCGGCCGCCGCATCGTCGTCCAGGAACGCCAGGATCTCTCCAGTGGCTGTCTCGGCTGCCGTGTTTCGGGCCGCCCCCAGGTGCCCGTCATACTTGTTCTGGATCACCCGTATCGGAGGGGCGGATGCTGCGAAGTCAGCCCAGTGCGCGGCACAACGGTGGAACAGGGGCTGGTCGACAGATACGATGATCTCGCGGGGTTGCAAGGTCTGCTCCTGAACCGAGGCCACCGACTGAAGCAACAGCTCCCATCTGTCCTCGGAGTAGGCACAGATAATCACTGAGATGGTAGGGGGCGGCTGCCGGCATTCGCTGCTGACGCCATCCTCGGGCTGCCCGGTTTTGGATCCAGGCTGACCGGTTGTGGCAACGGCAACGTCATGACCGCGGCGGGCGAGACCGATAGTTAGGTTGCGGACGTGGCCCCGCTGGCCAACGCCAATCGACATATAGGATTGCGCAAGCATCAGAATACGCATCTAGGAATTCTCCCGACTTGAGCTGCCAATGTCTGTCCAAACTCTTTGATAGACGTGCGATGGTCTTGGTTTTTGAAACGCAGGCTTCCACGCGGGATTCGGCCTACCCGGAAGCCGGTTTTCAGCATAAAAAGTTACCAACCAGGGCCGAGGTTTGCGCCATCGTAGGCTTGCTTCCGTCGAGCGACCCGATCACCGGCTGGAGAAGGTGCGGACCACATTGGCGCCCATCGCCACCGCGTCGTCGAGCACGCGGGTGACCTCAGCCTGCAACCGGTAGGTCAGATAGTGGTTGTTTACGCCGGTCACGAAGAACGGCCTGCCGTCCAACGCAAAGTTCGTTCCGGAAGTCTTGATGAGGGATGTTGCCGACGGATCGTCCGCGGCGCTCGCGACTGCCGGAACGGACAGCAACGCGGACACCAGCACCCGCAGTCCGGCGTTCCGCAGCCCATTTTCACTCGTTGCCAGTCGATGATCATCCTGGCATTTGGCTCTCGCCGGCCACAGGGTGCAATGGCCCCTAAGGATTACCTCCTCTGACCTCACACAGCCACGGCGTCGTTCGGGCATAGTGGTGCTTAGCCGTTTCCAGTCGCTCGAGTATGGACCCGTGCTCAGGCATCTCCCAATCAAGTGTTCGGCTCCCGACATGGCGAGTCCCCGCAACCATGGTGGGTGGAAACCATCCTCGCGCTGCGGCTTTCTATCTGCCGCCCTTGGCTCGCGTGCCTGCGGCGGAATCCAGGGTAGGCGGATCGCCTGAGGTGGTTCTCGTGGAAGCTGTAAGCTGGCTTTTTGAAATCGGCCGTGAGAACAACAATGCGCATTTGCCTGAGTCTCGATTCGTCCCGGCTGCTGCGGTGGCACCTCTGGCTGGCAGAAGCGCTCGCTGAAGTGCCCGGCAACGAAGTCTTCTGCGCTTTGGCGGCCGGTCGCTGCCCGCTGCCGATAATCTGCCGTCTGCTGCTGGAACTCGAACAACTGGTCTGTGGCTTTCGCGGGAACGGCGCCATCGACCCCGTCCAGGCGGCGCTGCGGTGCCTGCCGCCGCCTCCGGCCGACCAAGTGGATGTGGTGATCGATTTGAGCGGCGCAGAATCGCTCCCGGCGGGGCGGCGCGTGCTCACCCCGGTCTTCAACGGCGCACCCGGCGAGATCGGAGTTGTGGCGGCCTGGGTGAATCATCAGGATCTTCTCGTCGACCTGCATGACACGGCGCGCCCGTTGCGGCCGTGGACGGCGCGTCCGGCCAGTGCAGACCGTGAATTATTGGCAGCGAGGCTCGACAGCGCCCTTTCCTGCGCTGTGCCGCTGATCCTCAAAGCCCTGTGCGAGGAAAGCGGTTCAACTGCGTCCGGTATCCGCGGTCCGCGGACGGCAGTGCCCTCGTTTGGCGCGCTTTCGGCGCTTGCAAGGGCGAGCGGCACGGTTGCATCGAAGGCGATCGGGCTTTTGGACGTCCTGGCGAGGGGCGGCAGGATGTGGGGGATTGGCTGGCGCTTCGATGAATCGGCGAGCCTGCTCGACAAAGGCGAAGCAGCCTTCCGGGTGCTCACCGGAAATGCCGACAGCTACCTTGCCGACCCGTTCCCGTTCCGGCACCAGGGGCAGAATTTCATCTTTGTCGAACAGTACCTCTACTCGAAGAACCGGGGGTGCATTGCGGTCGTGGCAGTGAACCGGGACGGGACAGCCGGCGCATCCCGGATCGTCGTAGAGGAACCGCATCACCTCTCGTACCCGTTCGTGTTCGAGCAGGATGGGCAGATCTGGATGATCCCCGAATCGGGGGCGGCCAAGAATGTCAGCCTCTACAGGGCAGTGGAATTCCCTTACCGGTGGACGCGGGAGGCCTGTCTCATGGAAGGCATTGAGGGCTACGATACCACGCCGCTCTGCCATGAGGGCGGCTTTTGGTTTTTCGTCAGCCCAAGGCTTTGGAGGTCCACATCCTGGGATCTTCTCAGCCTCTACCGTGCCGAGAGCCTGACTGGGTCCTGGACGCCCCATGCCGCCAACCCCGTCCTGCTCGATGCAAGGCTCAGCCGTCCCGCAGGCGCCGTCATCCGACATGGCGGACGCACGCTACGCCCGGTCCAAGACTGCGCGCGCGGTTATGGCGGCGCGGTGACGTTCTGCCAGATTGATGCGCTCGGCGCGTCGGAGTTTGCCCAGACCCCGGTCGGTCGCATTTGGTCCGGAGCGTTGGGGTGTCACACCTACAATCGCCGGTCTGGCCTGGAGGTGATCGACCTGTTCGGGCATATCCGGGGTTTGCGAGAGGTCACGACCTCGTATCGTGTGCTGATACCCAACGCGCCGGTCTCGGGACCGCGCGGGGTCTCGGGACCGCGTGGGCGGTCGCTCTCTTGGCCGGTTTTGCCCGGGTTAGTTACCCGTAGCCAGGCGGTCGAGCGCAAGGTGCCCCGCCTGCGAAGGGCCGGGCGCGCTCGACCCTTCTCGGGCACAAAATAAGCTCGGAAATCACGGCCGAGTGAAGGAGCGAGCCCACCTGCACTTCGCAGCTTCTGGCCAGTGGCAGGTCAGCGTTGCGCTGGACGTTCATTTCTTCGCGCCGGCGAGCTTCGCTGCCTTCTGCACGGTTCGCTCAATAGAAAGTGTCGCTGTGAGCTAGTCCCAGCCGCGGGTCGATGAATGTCCTCGCTGGGGTTGAAGGTGGACCCAGAGGTCTAAAACGGGTTTGGCAACGCTGCCAACACAGCTGCTGAAGGTGATCGGTGCCGCTGCCGTACTATCCGCGCTGGTCGTATGGCTGGAAATAACCTGTAGGGATACCCCAAAAGAGCTAATCATCTATTTGCTTTTCATAACCATCTATCGTCCTTCCATTTCAGATCTGCATCAGTAATCGTCGCATCACAACCCAATATTAGGGGGCGACAAGCTTGCCAATCCTCTTTCATTTCATCTTCATTTCATAATGGCCGGGAGTCCGCATATGGTTGGATCAAGCACATCCGTGGATGTGGCGGTCATTGGAGCTGGCCGCCGCGGCTTGTCGCTGGCCGCGCATTTGCGTGCGCGATATGTGGAGCACCGGATTTTCGGGGAGCTCATGGGGTCATGGAAGCACAATATGCTCCCCGGATGGGTCCCATCGTACGACCTCAAAGCGCTGCCATGAACGCCCGTCTCTCCGGCATTCTCGCCCCCGTCGGTGCCACATCGCCGCCTGACCCGTTAAATGTCGCGCTGCGGGGATCACTGACTCTGCCCCGAGTCAGCTTCGTCGTCCCGACGCTCAATGAAGCCGAGAACCTCCCGTGGCTTCTGCCGCGCATCCCCAACTGGGCGCATGAGATCATTATCGTAGATGGTCGTTCGACTGACGATACGGTCGCGGTCGCGCGCCGCCTGCGAGAGGACGTGAAGGTCGTGATGGAGCCCCGGCGGGGCAAGGGCGCTGCACTGCAAGCGGGATTCCTGGCCGCCACAGGCGAAATCATCGTCATGCTGGATGCTGACGGCTCCATGGTGCCGGAGGAGGCGATCGTCTTTGTCAGTGCGCTGATGGCCGGCGCGGATCTCGTTAAGGGTTCACGCTTTATCCAGGGCGCCGGCACCGACGACATGTCGCTGTTCCGGATGTTCGGCAATAAGGGGCTGACCCTGTTCGTGCGGCTGCTCTATGGCGGTTGGTTCTCCGATCTATGCTACGGATACATAGCCTTCTGGACCAAGCACGTCGCCACGCTGGACTGCGATTGCGATGGGTTCGAGATCGAGACCCTCATCAACGTGCGGGCCTTGAAGAACCACCTCAATATCGTCGAGGTGGCGAGTTTCGAGGCTCCGCGCATCAGCGGCGTGAGCCATCTGCGCGCCATGCCGGACGGCTGGCGCGTCCTGAAAACCATCCTGCGCGAGAGGGTGCACCAACAGCGCAGGCGGAGCGCGACAGCCTGTGTTGTCGGTGGACAGACCTGATGCGAATCCTGATGGTTGCCGCTCGCTGCTACCCCCTCATAGGTGGCATCGAAACTCACATCCAGGAAGTCGGTCCCCGCTTGGTGGCGCGTGGCCACGCCGTCGACGTGCTCACTACCGATCCCTCGGGGGAGTTGCCGGCTGAGGAGGAGGTGCGCGGTATGCGCGTGCAGCGCGTGCCGGCCTGGCCGAGGGAGCTGGACCTCTATGTTGCGCCCGGCATTTATACCGCGATCCGGCGCGGGGCATGGGATCTGATCCATTTCCAAGGTTACAACAGCTTCGTGGCGCCGATCGGGCTGCTCGCGACCCTTCGCGGGGACCTGCCGTTCATCCTGACCTTCCACAGCGGCGGGCATTCCTCCCGGCTGCGCAATGCCGTGCGCGGCACACAGCACGCGCTGCTTCGACCGCTGGTGGCCCGCGCCGCGCGGCTGATCGGCGTCTCCGAATTCGAGGCCAGCTTCTTCAGCGCCAGAATGCGCGTGCCGCGCGAACGGTTTGTCGTCATCCCGAACGGCGCTGCGATGCCGGCTCCGAGCCCCGGCATCAAGGTCGATCCGCATCTGATCGTCTCGGGCGGCAGGCTGGAGCGCTACAAGGGCCATCACCGGGCGATCGCGGCCTTGCCCGAACTGATCCGCCGGGTACCGGACGTGCGACTGCACATCGTTGGAACAGGCCCGTACGAGGGAGAATTGCGGCGCCTCGTCGCGACGCTCGGCCTCGAGAAGCGGGTCACCATTGCGGGCATCCCCGGATCCGAGCGGCAGAAAATGGCAGACCTGCTGGCGAGCGCCGCGCTATTCGTGCTGTTCAGCGAATACGAAGCCCATCCGATCGCTGTGATGGAAGCCCTGTCGCTGCGCCGTCCGGTCCTCGTCAGCGACACGTCCGGTCTGCGGGAGCTGGCCGCCAATGGCCTGTGCCGGGCGATTCCGCCCAACGCCGGTCCTGGAGAGCTGGCCGCCGCCATGGCCCAGGAACTGGAGGCGCATCGGGAGGTCCCGGATTTGGCCCTGCCGGACTGGGATGCCTGCGCGCATGCGCTGAACCACGTTTATTATGATGTTCTCGGCAGCCGATCCATGCTCCGCTTGGGCCCCGGCGGCGTGACATCGTGGCCTCCTGCGACGAGGGCATGATGCTGATGATGCCGGCTCATTTCAGCGCGGGAACCAGGATCAACCCGCTTCAGGCCGGGATACGATTCGTCTCGGCCGTTGTCGGTCCCGACCTTCGCGACGGCAGCGCCGATGCCCCGTCGCAACGCGCCAATTCCGGATGGATTGCGGTTCTATGCCTGACGATCGCCGCGGCTCTACTCCTGGTCGTGGCCGGTCACGCGGCCGGGCGCCGCGGCTATGACGTGGCGCCGCCGCTCTTCTGGTCCGGTGTCGTTCTCCTGGTCGCTCCGACCAGCCTTCGCATCGCCTGGCCGACAACAGCCCGGGGTGAGCGCCTGTTCCTCCTGTTGCTGCTTGCCGAAGCCCTGTTCTATTGCAAGAACGTCTATTCCCCGACGAGCTTCAGCGGTTACGACGAGGTCTTGCACTGGATCGCGGCCCAGGATCTCATCACGGCCCGCCGGCTGTTCCTGTCCAACCCGCTTTTCCCGATCGGGCCAACCTATCCCGCCCTGGAAATCCTGACGACGGCGATCGTCGATCTGACGGGACTGCCCTTGTTTGTGGCGGGGACGCTCTTGTTGGCCATCCTCAAGGGCACGTTCATCGGTGCCCTGTTTCTGTTCCTCGAAAGCATCGCTGGGTCGCCGCGTATCTCGGCCATCGCCTGTCTGGCCTATATGGGCTGCTCAACCTTCTTCCTGTTCGATTCGATGTTCTCCTACGAGAGCCTCGGTATCGTGCTATGCGTGCTGACCTTCGCGGTCGAAGCAGCGTCCAAGGATCTCGTCGGGCGACCGAGGCTGAAGTCGTTCGGGCTGATTGCCTTGCTGTTGGCAAGCCTCGCGGTCACGCATCACCTCTCTGCCGCCTTCGCCGCCATCTATTTCGGAGCGCTGGCGACGCTCGAGACGTTGCGCCGGCACGATCCCCTGCGGATCAAGACCAGCACTGCCGTGGGCCTCGCGGCGATCCTCGCCATAGCCCTGCCGTCCCTGTGGGTGCAGGCCCGTGGCATCCCTCTCACAGGCTATCTCGGCCCGGTGATCGAGTCCGGTCTCGACACATTGCTCCGGAACATCCTGGGCGCGCCCACCCCGCGGTCGGAGCACCTCGGAGCGCCGGACAAGGCGCTCTACATGCGGCTGACCACCTTGCTGGCGCTCCTGCTGGTGGCCCTCGGACTGGCAACGGGATTCTTTCGGTCGCTGGCCATGGCAGCGCCGAGTGGTGCGCGGTCCGGTTGGCGTCCGATCCAGGACATTCTTAAACGCCGCTGGCGCGATAGCCGCCTCGTGCTCCTCAGCTTGCTGGCCTTCGGGCTCCCAGTCTCGGTGGCCTTCCGACTGACCGTCGCCGGATGGGAAGTCGGCAACCGCATGGGAACGTTCGTGTTCATCGCCGTCGGGCTGGTCGTCGCGGTGAGCATCGTCCACTTCTGGCAGGGCCGCACGCCACGCGGGTGGCGCCGCATCGCACCGGCCGTTGCTCTGGTGATCATCGTCCTGGGCGGCGTCACGAGCTCTTCGATTAATCCGATCCATGGGCGCTACAGGGTGGCCGCGGATCACGAATCCATCGAGCCGATGGGGATCGAAACGGCACGCTGGGCCAAGGAATGGCTCGGTGCTGGCAACCGCTTCACCACCGACCGCATCAACCGCCTTCTGCTTGCGGGCTACGGCCGGCAGGACGTTAGGGTCACCATCGTCGAAGGCGTCGATCCCGCGCGAATTTTCGAGGCCGAGACATTGGGGCCCGACGAGTTTTGGGCCTTGGCGCGAAGCAACATCGATTTCCTGCTGATTGACCTGCGCCTGACTACGGCTCCGCCGGTGCTCGGCTTTTACTTCCAGCCGTGGGAAGCGCGGCAGGGAGCGCCGCTCTCGGGCGCAGCGCTGCTCAAGTTCAATGACGTCAAGGGCGTCACCCGCATCTACGACAACGGCTGGATCGTCATCTATGACGTGAGGGGATTGCATGAGATTTTGTAGCAAGTGGGACCTTCTGGCCGCGTGCCTGTGGGCGGGGGCCGCGGTGGCGGCCGTTGCGGTCAGCGACAGCTTGCTCCTCCGTACTGCCCTGGGCGCGCCCATGGTGTTCCTCGTCTCGGGCCACACGGTGCTGCGGGCCATTGGCGTCAGGACAACCTCCGCGTTGGAACACTTCGTCTACGCGGTCGGAGCAAGCCTGGCCGCCAGCATCGCCGGGGGCTTTGCCCTGAACGCCGCAGGCTTCCTTACGCCGCTCGGCTGGGCGGTGTGGTTCTGGGCGGTGACGGCCGCCGCGGCACTGGTGGCCGCCGGCCGCCGCGACACTCCCGATCTGCCAGCCTGGCCGGCTCCGGCGCGGGTCCGGCTCTGGCAGGGGGCTGCGCTCATGCTAGCGCTGCTTGTAGCGACCGGAGCCTATGCGTTGGCCGTCCGAGACGAAGCGGCCTACCGGGAATTCAAATACACCGCGTTCTGGTTGTTGCCGTCGGCCGGTGGCGAGTCCGGCCGGATCACCGTCGGCATCAGGAGCGCCGAGACTCGACCTCAGCGATTCGACCTGGAAATCACCCTCGATGGGCAGCCGTTCGCCGTTTTCCGATCGCTCACCATCGCGCCGGGCGACACTTGGGCGCGGGAAATCCCGGTGCCCGTCTTGGCAACTCGCCAGACGGCCGAGGCGCGGCTTTATCGACCGGAAGACAACCGGCTCTATCGCAGCGTTTCGACGCTTGTGCCGCGGATCTAAAACGAGGCTGTACCATGCGCATCCTGCTGCTATCGCAGTTCTATCCTCCGGTGATCGGGGGAGAGGAGCGGCACGTCCGCAACCTCGGCGCGGCGTTGGTGGAGCGGGGCCATCATGTCAGCGTCGGGACCTTGATGCATCCCGGATCGCCCGCAACCGAGCTGGACGGCGCGGTTCGCGTGCACCGCTTGCGCGGCACGCTCCAGCGTCTGTCAGGCCTCCACACCGATCCCGAGCGCCGCCACGCACCACCTTTCCCGGATCCCGAACTGGTGCTAGCCCTGAAGCGGCTGGTCGCTCAGGAGAGGCCGGACATCGTCCACGCCCACAACTGGATCTACGCGTCCTTCCTGCCGGTCAAAGTTCTCAGTGGGGCACGCCTCGTGGTCACTCTGCACGACTACGGCCTTGTCTGCGCCAAGAAGAACTTCATGCACTTGGGGACCCATCTCTGCAGTGGCCCAGCACCGGCCAAGTGCTTACCTTGCGCCACCGGGCATTACGGAGCCGTGAAGGCAGCCGCGACCACCTTGGGCAACTGGGCTTCGAGCTTCGGCGCTCGGCGCGCTGTGGACCGCTTCATCGCGGTGAGCCACGCGGTGGCCAGCCACACCGGCCTCACCCAAGGCCGCGCCCCCTACGAGGTCATTCCCAACTTCGTGCCCGACAATGTCGAGGTACTTGGCCCGGAAGATCCCTGCCTGCGGGAGCTACCTGGGCATGGATTCATCCTGTTCGTCGGCGACATGGCGCGCCTCAAGGGCATTGACGTTCTCCTGCAAGCCTATGCCGGCCTAGAGCGGGCGCCGCAGCTGGTCCTGATCGGGCGCCGGGCCGCCGATACACCAACCGAGTTTCCGCCGAACGTCCGCGTCTTCGGTACGTGGCCGCATTCCGCCATCATGCATGCATGGCGGCGCTCACTGTTCGGCGTGCTACCATCGGTGGGACCTGAAGCCTGCGCGACGGTCATCATGGAAGCCATGGCTTCCGGCAAGGCAGTCATCGCAACCGATGTCGGCGGCATGCCGGATATCGTCGATCATGGGGAAACAGGGCTTCTCGTGCCGCCCGGCGACGCGCACGCCCTCGCCCACGCAATGCAGACACTTCTGGATGACCGCGCCTTGCTGGCCCGCCTGGAGACGACAAGCCTCGCCAGGGTTGGATGCCTCAAGGCCGGAGCGGTCGTGACCCGGATCGAGCAGGTCTACCGGGACGTCCTGCGCCCAGCCGCCAGCAGGCCTGCGGTGCCGGCAAACCAAGGTTCGGGAGAGCCGTCATGCCGGTAGACCCCGCCGGGACGGCCATTATTCGCCTGCGCCGGGAGCTTCGAAAGAGCGCCGCGTTCGTCATGAATTCCGGCGCTCTGGCGATCGGAACGACTGCAACGGCCGGTCTCGGGTTTGTCTATTGGTGGCTCGCGGCCCGGCTGTTTCCGCCTGAGGTGATCGGCAACGTCTCCGCCCTCCTGTCCGTGATGGCGCTCATCGGCCTGCTGGGGGACGCCGGGCTGGGGACGTTGCTGATGGGTGAAATCGTCCGGCATCCCGGCAAGGAGCGCGGCCTCGTGGCCGCTGCAGCGTGCGTCGGGGTGGCGCTGGCGGTCGGCCTGGCCTTGTTGTTTGTCTTCGGGGAGGCGTACCTCAACAGCCCGACCGGGCCGATCGACGGCTTGTTCGTGGGCGCTACCTTCGTCCTCGGCTGCGGCCTGACCGTTCTCGGGATCGTGGCCGATACGGCGTTCATGGGCAACCTGCGCAGCACCGGCAAGATGATCCGGCAAGTGCTGTTCTCCACGTTCAAGCTGATGCTGCTCGCCGCGGCCGCCGGCTACGCCTCCAATGCCGCGCTTCTTCTGACCTGGGTGGCCGGCTTGCTGGCGGCCTGTATCGGCGTCGATCTCTTGACCCGGGGCGGCGCGCGTCGCCTCTTTGGGACCCCCGATTTCCAGCTGCTCCATGCGCTCCGACGCAAGGTGTTCGACCACTACGCGCTCGATGTAGCTTTGCAGGCCCCGGGCACCATCATGCCCTACCTTGTGCTGGTTCTCCTGTCGCCGACCACCAATGCCGCCTTCATGCCGTTGTGGATGCTGGTCTCCTTGGCCTCGTTGATTCCCGCAGCCATGGCCACGATCCTGTTCCCCGTGGTCAGAACAAGCCCGAAACAATCGAGACGCGACATCCTTATGTCGCTGACGGCGTCATTGCTCTTCTCGCTGGTCTGCGCCGTCTTCGTCTTCACCTATTCGCAGGAGATCCTTGCGGTCTTCAATCCGGCCTATCCTGAGATCGCCGGTTCGAGCCTGCGCTTCCTCGGCTTCAGCCTGTTGGGATCAACGCTCAAATTTCATGCCTGCACGCTGGCGCGGCTGGGCGACAGGATGCGCAAGGCATCTCGCTGGTTCGCGCTGGGCGGGTTGCTGGAGCTGTGCCTCGTGATCGCGGGGGCGAAGCTTGGCGGACTTCAAGGCCTGGTCCTGGGCTGGACGCTCGCCGTTAGCATCGAGGGCGTGTGCGCGGCCCTGACTTTGGCCTTCGCGATGAACCTGAATTCCGCCGGCGGTCCTGTGCACGAAGGGCCGCCGGTTGCGTAACCATCTGAGACTTGAGGAGACACCGCTCATGGCGCAACGTTATCGACCGCAATTGGATGGCCTGCGGGTCATCGCGACAAGCGAGAATTCTTTATCGCGCGCGCGTACTGCGCCACGCTACCCCCATCGCGGCGACTCGACCGCGATCGGAAGCAATGTTGCTTACAGGCTCGGCAAGTTGAGAGACCTGGGACTGCTACAGGGAGTCTGGCTCGACTGCGGCTGTGCCGAGGGCGGCTACACCGAGGCCCTGGTCGCCTGGGGTGCCCAGAAAGTCATTGGTGTCGATCCTGAACGATCGAGGATCGACGAGGCCATCGCTCGCAAGCTGGTGAATGATGAGAAGCTTAATCGGCGGCCAGATGCGATCGAATACCACTGCTGCACCGACGACTTCCCATTACCGGATGCGTCCGTTGATGCGACATTGTTGAATGAGGTTCTTGAGCACGTCGCCAATGAGGCGGCCACGCTGCGCGAAATTTGGCGAGTCCTGCGGCCCGGCGGTCATCTGGTCGTGATGAGTCCAAATCGCTGGTTTCCATTCGAGGGCCATGGGATGCGGTTTCTGGGCCGCAATTTCGGTTTCCCTATCCCACTGCTTCCTTGGCTGCCGAGTTCGTGGTCGGCTCGCGTTATGGCGGCACGGAACTACTGGCCGCATGAATTGCGGAATATTGTGGCTGCGGCGGGTTTCGAGATACAGAAGGTCGACTATGTGCTGCCGGTGTTGGAGCGTTATCAATGGCTGCCGGCTAGCGTGATACCGACCTACCGGCGGCTCATGCCACGGATCGAAAAAACGGCTTTGCGGAAATTCGGCGTTTCAACCCTGGTCGTAGCGACCCGCCCCGTCGGCCACACTTAACTGGCCAGCTTCGGAGACCGGTGCTCCACTCCGCCGAGCCATGACGAATTGTATTCGAGTTGAAACGAACTGGAGAGCCGGACGGTTGGCGCGGTGGGATGCTGCGCATCAGGCTCACGACATCGACGCGACCACCTCCAGCATCACCTCCGTCGCGCCGCCGCCGATGGATAGGACGCGGGCGTCACGCGCTATGCGCTCGATCGGGCTCTCGCGCATGAGGCCCATAGCGCCGTGGAACTGCACGCACGTATACGTGACCTCGTTGACGAGTTCGCCGCAGATGGCCTTCACCATCGAGACCTCGCGCAGGCAATCTTCGTCCGCCGCCATGCGCCAAGCGGTGGCATAGAGAAACTGGCGGCCTGCCTCCACCTTCGCAGAGAGCATCGCGAGACGTTCACGGATCGCCTGCATGTCCCATAGGACGCCTCCGAATGCGCGGCGAGCTTTCACCCAGGCGAGGGTCATATCGATCGCCGCCTCGGCCGCCCCTATCGCCATGCCGGCGAGGACAAGGCGCTCGTTCTGGAAGTTGCGCATGATGGAGTAGAAGCCCTGTCCCTCCGCGCCGAGCACGTTCTCGGCGGGGATGCGGCAACCGTCGAAGACGAGCTCCGCCGTATCGGAGGAGCGCCAGCCGTGCTTGTCCAGCTCGCGGGCGACGCTGAAGCCTGGCGTGCCCTTCTCGACGAGGAACATCGTGATCCCGTGGCTTCCTGCCGAGGGATCGGTCTTGGCGGCGACGCAGTAGAGATCCGCGTGGACGCCGTTCGTGATGTAGAGCTTCGTGCCGTCGAGGACGTAAGAGTCGCCCTCTCGGCGGGCGCGCGTGCGGATCGCCTTCACGTCCGAGCCCGTATCCGGCTCCGTGATGGCGACCGCGGTGATCACCTCGCCGCTGATAATGCCCGGCATCCAGCGGGCCCGCTGGGCTTTGGTCCCGTCGTGAAAGACATGCACGGAAGCCATGTCGGTATGGACCAGCGTCGCGCTTGCGACGCCGCCATAAGTCGAGCGCCCGAGCTCCTCGGCGAAGATCGTCGATGCGACCGCGTCCATCTCGGAACCACCGTACTCGGCCGGGTAGCGGATGCCGAAGAAGCCGAGTTCACCCATGCGGCGCAGGATCGGACGGGGAATGAACCCGTCCTCCTCCCAGCGATCCGCACGCGGCTTGATCTCCTCCTCGACGAACCGGCGCACCTGGTCGCGTAAGAGCTCATATTCCCCCGCCGCCCAAGGCAGCCCCGATCCTCGCGCCGGTACCCAAGCTTTGTCCATCATCTTCATCCGCTCTGCTCTGCAGTCCAACGCAAAAGCTTCCGTCCAGATTGGTACCCAAAGGCCATTCGGAGGCCTTGCGGAAAGCTAGAGTTCGATTTCCTCTCTCGGTCCTTCCGAGACTGAAGGGGCTCCGGAATCGGCCACCCAGAGCATTCCGTCGATCACTTCCGCCAGTCCGGCCACTGTCGGGCGCTCGAAAAGGTTGCGAAGCTGCACGTCGACGCCGAAGCTCTGCCGCATGCGCGACACTGCCCGCATCACCAGCAGCGAGTGCCCACCCAGGCCGAAGAAGTTGTCGTCACGGCCGATCGACTCGACCTTGAGGAGATCGCACCACAGCGCGGCCAGCGTCTTCTCGGTCGCCGTCGAGGGGGCGACGAAGTCTTGTGCAGGCTGGATGTTTTCCGCCGTCGGCTCGGGAAGCGCAGAGCGGTCGATCTTGCCGTTGGACGTGAGTGGCATCCGTTCGAGGCGAACATACTGCGTCGGAATCATGGACTCCAAGAGTTCTTCGGCGAGGTGGGTGCGCAGGTCCGCCACGGTCAGGGGTTTGGACGAGACATAGTAGGCCACAAGTCGTGCGATGCCGTCTTCGGCCGCTGGCGGTTCGACATAGCCGATTTGGGCCATGATCTCCTTGATGCGGGATAGGTCCAGCTCGTCGTTGAGTTCGTCAATGGCTTCATCGCGCGTCTTCTGGCCGAGACGCACATCCCAGCTGTAGGGAAGGGCGTAGTTGTGATGTCCCCGCTGCTTCTTATGAACGTAGATGCCGACATCGTTGATGAGACAGTTCGTGGAGCGTCCTGTATCCGCAGGCCGATCCCATCCCGCCTGCGTCTTCAGGAAATCGAGCATGTCCTCAAGAGGGACGCTCCAGTAGCGGTAGAAGTCGATGAACTTCACTTCCTCGAATACTGAGTCGTTCCGGAAGGCATCCACGTCGAGATAGCGCGACACAGCATCCTCGCGGCGGTGATACTCCTTGCGCGCCTCGGCGATGAGCGCGTCCAGACGGGCCGGATCGTAGTCGTCCCGCTTGAAGACCTCCTCGGTCAGGCGCGTCTCAAAGAACTGGCCGCGGGACAACCCAGTCACGATGTACCCGATCCCTCGTTCGCGGGCGACGTTCGTGGCCAGGGTGTAGATCGTCTTGAAGCAGCCGTTGCAGACGTTCGCGAACCGTTTCAGGCTGTCGACGAAGATCTCGTTCATATGCGGCGTGCTTCCCCAGTGGTGATCCACGCCGAGGGAGTTCACGAGCCGCCTGATATTGGCCTTGGCTCCTTCCGAAATGAAACCGTTGTCAAGGGTGAAGGTAAGCGGCTTCACCCCCATGGCGACGAGCTTGCACAGCATAAAACTGCTGTCTTTGCCGCCGCTCAACAGCACGATACAGTCGTAAGGTCCCTTCCGGTTAGCCTGCATCTCCGCGATGAGAACCTGGAGGTCATCCGATGTCTTGAAATAGGTCTGCGCCTTGTCGACATAGGTGTCGAAGGCCCGGCACAGATTGCAGACGCCTGCCGCATCGAACGTCGTGCCGGGCAGGCCGGACGCAACACCGCACCGTTCGCAATAACGCACTTGTGTCTCTGGTTTCGCCACCGAGGTGGCGATGGCAGCGACAGCGCATTCCTGAACGTGCGGGTGCTGCAGAAGCCGGGCTTCGATCTCGCCCAGCTCGATACGCGCGCCACCAACCTTCACCTGGTGATCGGCGCGGCCGAGAAAGTCCAGGCGCCCTTCCGAGTTCCAGCGGGCGAGATCGCCCGTCTTGTACAGCCGCAGCTTCGAAAACCCATCTCGGGGATCGATCGCCGTGAGGAAACGCTCGTCGGTCAGGTCAGGGCGATTGAAATAGCCTCTCGCGAGACCGTCGCCGGCAATGAACATCTCACCGATGATGCCGGGGGCGGTGGGCTGATGTGCCTTATTGAGGACGTAGATGCCCGCATTGGCGGCCGGAACCCCGATCGGCACCGATGCGGATTGATCCCGGTCAATGTCGAAACGGTGAATCATGCAGCCCACAGTGGCTTCGGTTGGTCCGTACTCGTTGTAGATCTCGATAGGGTGGGGGATGGCTTTCGTGATATCGCGAGCCAACTCGGTCTTGAAGTCCTCGCCACCCACGATGAACTTGCGCAGCCTTGAGGTCTCAAGATTGCGGTCGCGGATCATCGCGAGATGCGCCGGCGTCAGCTTCATGACATCGACGGCATTGTCGTCGATGACCTTGAGCACGACCATGCTCTGGACTCCGGGATCACCAAGATAGACCACGATGCGGCCGCCGGTGATGAGTGACGTGAAGAGCGTCGTGACGGTCAGATCGAAGGCGAGGGATGAGAAAAGGGGCCATGCGAGACGTTCGCCGCAACTGTACACCCGAGCGGCCCACCCGATGTAGTTCACCAGATTCCGGTGCTCGATCACGACGCCCTTGGGCGTGCCGGTCGAGCCGGAGGTGAAGATGATATAGGCGGCGCCGTCCGGAGTGGCAGCGGACGGTCGGGCCGAGTCCGGCTGATGTAAAATCGACCCGAAATCGGCGTCGAGCACGAAAATGTCGGCAAAGTTCGGGGAAATGACGGATTGCAGGCGCGCCTGAGTGATCGCCACCGGCGCCCGCCCGTCGGTCCCGTTGGCAATGTCCTTCAGGATTGTTGCCAGACGCCCCTTCGGCGTTGCCGCATCCACCGGCACATAGGCTGCGCCGGACTTCAGGACGCCTAAGATCGCGACGACGACTTCAATGGAGTGCTCCATGAACACAACGGCAATCCGACCCGGCCCCACGCCGGTCGATGTCAGATGCATGGCCATCTGGTTGGAGCGTTCGTTGAGCTGCTGGTACGTCAGCGTTGCATCGCCGAAGCGGATCGCTTCAGCGTCAGGACTACGCGTCGCCTGGTCGCGGAAGAGATCGATGATTGTCCTGTCCGACGGGTAGGGCGCTGCCGTGGCGTTGTACTCGACAACCAGCGCCTGATGATCGGCATCTTTCAGCAGGGGAAGCATTACGCCCTCCGCCGCGATAGGAAGGACTTCATTCATGAGATACGCTCCCCATTGCGGAAGTCAAAAAAATCAAATCACGTCAATCATTCAGCTTTTTGGGTTGCCCGGCGATAAAGCTCTGCAATGGCAGGCGCGTCCGGTTCCTCCAGCATAAGGGGACCGTTGCAGTCCTCGGGCCCGAAATAAAATTCGGCATGCGGCACCACTCGAAGCCATCGGTGCGGTGCTGCACCCGATCGCAGCCAGGCCTTGTTCGGAAGAAATATGCATACTCGACCCGAATACGGAGTGGGAATGTACCGCCGCAAAGCCGTGATCGCCGTCGATTTGAGTCGAGCTCTGCTCGCCAGCACCGGATCTGTCGTGACAGGCTCTTTGCTTTTGCGAACGAGGGGCACGAGGGCGGCGCGGACGCGCTCGCCGAGATTCCGGAGGCGACTGCCGAAATATCGGAGACGGGCGCCGAATGTCGGCAGCTTCGCCATCTCTCGCAGGCACGAATCGGCGCTCCGCCTGGCATAGAAATACAGCAGACGCGGCAATTCCTTATAGGTGGTGGGGTGAAGAGGGCCAAAGAGCGCTATGCACGGGACCTCCGCTCCGCTTTGACCCAGCATTTTCGCCAGTTCGAAAGCGGTTGCAGCGCCGGAGCAGTAACCGGCGATGATGTACGGACCGGTGGGCTGATATTCGACGATCTGGCGGGCGAAGTACTCGGCGATATCTTCGACGCGGTCCATCGGATCGCTCTGCCCATCGAAGCCAGACGGTTGGAGTGCGTAAAACGGTTGATCGCCGCCCAGGTGCTTCGACAGGTCCGAGAATGAGAACGGCGCCCCGATATGGCCGGGTACGGCGTAAATGGGCGTGCGTGTTCCGCCAGACTGCAGGGGAATGATTGCAGGCTGTTGCCGGGCCGCCGCCGTGGCCATATTCAGAAACGCGATGATCTCGCCCTTCCGGTCCCGCAACTGGTCGCGAAACTCCGCCGTCAGTGCGCCAGCTGGGGCGTTGCACCGCAGCCGGTCGCCCTCTACCCAGATCTTGATGTCCTTGACCGCGAGGTCTGCGAGAAGCTCCGGGAACTGCATCACGTCCGCCGACATAGGTCTTCCGATCACTTTCTTCATGATTCACGACGGAGCCGAAGTGGTTCCCGCGTCCCAGTTTCTCCAGCACGACGGTTTCATCGATGAAACTGCCGCGCTTTCTCCATACGCCCGGGACATGTCAGTGAAGCGCTGTCCCGTGTTCTCAACCGCGACCCACCGCGAAGTGTGGGGAACAAGTCCGGTTCGAATGAACTTGCGTGCAGTCCAATGGAATTGGTTGAGCTCCTCGTTTATCCGCGGTGCATCGTAAGTGAATTATGGCATCGCGGGCACTTCAATTCCGGACTACCACCCAATTCCGGACTACCACGGTCCCGATGTACCCAGGTTTCGGTACGAACCTACGGACAGCCCATTCCCTTTCATCCCAAGAAAGGGATTGCCCTAAGCCGCACCCCAGGGCCTTAGAGATAGCCTCCAGCCGGGTCCAGCGCCGGAGGAAGCCTTCCAGCCGGTCTTTCGGACCAAGGGCGATGTAAGACCCATACTCGGAGGCAGAAAAGCAATGCGCTGCGATCTCGTCCGCTTCGGGCACAGCCAGAACTGCCTCGATGTCCACCCCAACCTCCTGCCTGGTCGAGAGGGCGACGACCGCGACATCTCCGGATCGCGAGACACTGAAGCGCAAATCGCGAGCAGGCATGCGGTGCGAGAGGTGGGGTTTGCCTAGGCGTCCATATTCTAGTTCGATGTCGGACGGCGAGATTCCCAGTTTGGAGGCGAGGACCCGGCGCAGCTGCCCGCGGGTAGCGACATAGCGGCGGCGGTCCCGCTCCAGTCTCAACCCCTCGGCGCGCCGACGTTCCTCTTCGTTGAGGCAAACGCCTATCTCGCGGATGACGTTCTGCTCCGCATCGAGCATGAATGCCAGGATCTCCAAACCATCGTTCTCGAGGACCGGCATTATGATCCCGGGTCTCAGCTCGAGTTTATCCAAGTTTGGAGGGGGCGGTGCCGGCTCCGCAAGAGGCTGACTGACGCCGAATCTGACGGGTCGAATTGATCGATGTCCCGAGACAGCATGAAAATTCCAGCTCGTGCCCAATGCGTCATGGCCCTCGTCCCCGCCCGCGCCACAAAATTGGATAAAGTCGAACTCAGGGCAGCAGTCAGAAGTCATACGTGGATTCCGATCGCTGGGAGCGCTCATGCGCACAAGTGCAATTCTTTCTAATGAACGGCAGCGCCATTCTTGCGGATTTCCCTAGTGAAACAACCGCGTAAGGGCGAAAACAAGGAGCGCCTGGTGGCTATTTCGAGGTATGGATGGGCTACATCAAACGACCCAGACATGCTGCTGCTCCCAAAGGGGTCTGCCGGAGGCGAAACTGCCAACTTTATCTTGCCGGATTGACAATGAACTGGCGCTCCAATGATCTCCTGCTCTGACGAGCAAGGCTGCTGCGCCGGCTTTTGCCAAAAAGCAGTTACCTGGATGCGGAATTACATCAGATCAAAGCAATCTCCGCGCTTCGCTTGTGCGGCTGAGTGGGCGCCTGGGCGATGCGCTTTTGCTGCTGGACGACGGAAGCCTCCCGGCCTGGCCGCGCGGCTTTTATGCCTTATGGAAGACTTGGTTTCTGGGGACGACGCGATAGCGCCGTCGTTAAAGATCCAATTCGGATTACCTCTTCTGAGTAATTGATCGGTTCTCAATAGGTCCGCATCGCCAGTCCCGTTCGAACATCGCCGATTTCGGCTTGGTTTCCACAGCGGGCCCGGCTGGCGTCCTGCTCGGCGGTGGAGGCACGCAGATAGAGTTGGGCGAGGCGGGCGGCGATCTCGACCGTCTTTCCGGCGAGCTTGGATTCGCCGCCCAGCGGGCGACGCGCGCCAGTCCCGCATTGTGGGCGTTACGCAGCCGCTCGGGGACGATCATGACGATCGGTGCCCGATAATCTCCGTAAGATCCCAGCCAAACAGCGCGCCGGCCGCATGGTTGGCGAACCGGATGACACCGTGGACGTCGATGGTGAGGATTGCAACCTGCGTGGCGCCGGCAAAGCCCATCATCGCCCCGCGGGCGATCTCGCTGCAGCGGAGCTCCAACTGCTGGATGACGGATGACGAGCGCCGCGGCCGCTGCGGTGAACCTCGCCCTGCCGGCGGCGGATCTGGTGGACCAAGGGTACTCCTGCACGGGAAGAAAGGCGGCCGAAAGGCGCTTATTCAACCACTTAAAATGGTGGCTACGCGGCTACTTGTAATCTATGGCTCCAGCGGTAGGAGTCGAACCTACAAGCCTTTCGGCGTCGCATTAACCGTGCGGTGCGTCTACCAATTCCGCCACGCTGAAACATAGATTAGGGAGCCCGCCGCGCGAACTGGTGCTCTGATCCCGAATTGAACGGAATACGCGCTGTGCTTATCCGGCACTGCCGATAGTCCAAAGTGGCCAGCACCGACAACGGTCACATCGCATAAAGTAAGCAAATCCAACCTCCCCTTGGTCCTCGCCTGCCGAAGGGCCGAACCCGCCGATCGATTGTGGAAGAGCCTGCCCAATACTTGATACAAAGTGGCGGCTCCTTTTTTCAGTCGACGCTTCAAGCCGCGGCCTGTTTCATGTGAGCAGCAATGGTCCCTAGCACCCGCTTGGCACCGCGCAGCTGTGCCTCGATGCGGCGCTCTGGACTGTCTCTGCCTATTGCGATCCACTTCATGGGATGCTCCGCATTGGCCAGGTGGGACTTGTGCCCGGCGAAGCCTGCCAGAAAATCGTAGCCGCACTCGCCGCGTCCGATGCTGTCCTCAATAGCCAGCACATGGCTGATAAGCCCTGGCTTGAGCCGGCCATCGCGCTCATAAAGAAAGCCGCTTTGATAGTTGAGAACACGGCCGTCACACACGAAATTGTACAGGACCCCGACTGTCTGGTCCCCGGCCAACGTCTGTGAAATGCGGACGGTCCCCGTGGGAACGCCGCGCGCAATGAGCTCCTCGTGAAATCGACGGAAGCTCGGGTTGGCAAAGGCTCCCCTGCGTCCCCATCGCGCCTGATGAAGCTCGGCCAGCAAATCAAACGCGGCGAGCGCCTCCGACGTCACTTCGACAGTCCGGAACGCAACGGGGCCGCGTTCCGCATATAACCGCATGGCACGGCTTACCGCTTGGCGAGTATTGCGGCCTAATGTGGCGCGGTAATTTGCGCCTTTCTGGCGGACTTTGGCGAAATCGATCCACCGTGCCGTATCTTCTGCTTTCACCTCAGTAAGGAGCCCGGCCCGGCCCGCGGTGCGACAAGCGGCCAATTCGAAGTCGGAATCAATCCCGGAGAACACCAGTTGGTCAGAGCGGCGCAAGTGATGCGCCAAGGCCTCGACGCATGCCGCTCGAGTGGCATCGGCCAGGGATCGCTCCGCAAGAATATCGTTATACTCGATGAACAATCGATCGAATCGAACATCTCCGGTTTCATTGAGCAGCCAACGCGCCCGCGCATGCCGCCCGAAACTCCACGCCCTCCGCCGGCAAATAATCGCCAAGCCAACGATCCTGCTTGACGTCCGAGCGACTAGAACATGTGGTTGCGCGCCCCCCGGCAGATGCCGCAGCCAAGTTCCGATCCAGAGCCAGGACAGATAGAATGAGTGCGTTGCTCGCGCTTCGAGCTCATTCCAAGCGGTCTCGAGTGTCGCGATGTCCGGCAAGTCCTCCACGGTAACGTCGATGACCATATCCTGGCGCATGGCTTGTTCTACTGAAGCCACGCGATAGGGTTCCGCACCGATGGCTGAGACACCAAGAGGTCCTGATATACAACCATCTTCCTGATACTTTGCGCATTGCGGCGGGAATGCCAGGAGTATCCTCGCTGCACGCTGCTGTTCGTCCATGGAGCACCCGGGGTTTTCCTGTTTGGAGAAGACTTCATGTCGGGAGGCGCTAAAAGTGAAGACCCTATTCTTGACTACTCACGGAGAGCCTAGTCTGTGCCGGCTGCAGGAGGACGAGCGACCGCTTCACACGGCGCCTTTTAAAGCGGCCGGGACCAGCGAAGGCGTTTCCGAGGCATTGTCTCAAACCGCAGCGGCTCGCGCGCTCATTTATAGCCGAGCAGGCGAATCCCCATCAGATGCCGAAGAACCGAATTCGTAGTGGGTCTCGATCGCCGCCGCCAAACTCCTTGCATGATCATTTCGAGCATGATCCCAATTTTGGCAGGAACGAGCACATTAACGGCCCCATTGCCGAACAGCACAGCCTGCTTTCGAAGGCCAATTCCCGTAAACGCGCGTGACAGCTCACGATAGCTATATTCCTTCAGGTGGAATCCACATGCAACGTTGTCAAAGTATACCGAAATGTCGTGAGGGTCCCGTGACGGCGTTTGGAGTGATGCAATAGTAAGCACCGCCGGGTGAAAGAACACGATAGACCTCGGAAAGCTGCCTTACTGCGTCGTCGGGGTGTAGGTGCTCCATCAACTGATCGCTGAACATAAAATCGAGACTATTATCTGCGAAAGGTAGATGAATACCATCGATCCTAACAAATTGAAAATTGACGGGCTTCTCCCCAGGTGGCAGTAACGCGTCAGTTACGTCGATTGCATTTACTGACGAGCAATGACTGCACATGCTGAGGCTAAGCTTACAATCACCGGCCCCCAATTCGCCGAAACGCGCGCCTTTCTGGATAAGCGTTCTTAAAAGGGTGGTCTGAAGATTGACTATACGATCGTCTCTGTATTCATTTCTATTTTGGGGATGATCTTCAAGGGAAGTGAAAAGTTTGCCGTATACTTCAGCATAGAGGCTGAGCCGAGCGTCTTGATCTGAATTCAGCAGCTGAGCAGCCAGAGCTTTCTCGATTTGATAGTGCGCAAATATCCGCTCGGGCGTGCGCGCGTCGTGACAAAATTCCGAAATCTTTGACCAATCCCGCTTGATAGGCACCTGTATCCCGTTCGATGTCATCTCACTGCACCTTTGTCAGTGATCCGAACTCCTGAGCGGAGGCGGACATGCTCCTTATGAAGCGGCTCAAGCTGTCGGCGACGGCGAGTGGTCGTTTCGCTTCCCACTTTCGTCCCGACGAGTTCACTACGCAGACCAGCCATGCAGACCAATCTCCTTGCCGGGCATCAATTTCGGACCGATCCTCTATTCCCTCACCACGCGGGAAGGCTCGACATCGTTGGGGTTCGACGCGGCCGGCAAGCTCTCGCCGGTCGGCCACGAGGTCGGGACCGGCGAACCGGCCGGCTCTCTTGGCTCGCTTTCGCCCACGATGATGTTGACGAGGTCACCTGGCTGCAACAGGGTCATCCCGACGGAGTCAATGCTGACCGGCCCCGCTGCCGATTGCCGCACGATTTGATAGGTTGCGCTGTTCGCGTCCTTGGCAAACTGGACGCGGGCCACGGGCAATGTGTACAGGACGCCTTCGCTGGCGTTCAACTCGCGCACATTGGCCGCGATCTGGCTCTCCGCGGTCTCGATCTCGATCTCCAGATCGTTCCTGAGGTCGGCCCGGGTCCGCAACACCTCAGACTCCAGCGAAGCGAGGCGCTGCTTGGCGCTTGCGTATTGGTTAAGGGCGTCCTGCCGACGCTGTTCCGCGTCGGACAACTCACTCTGGATCTGATCCATCACCGTCATGCTGAGAACTTTGCGGTCCACGAGCGTGCGCATGCTGTTGACGCGCTCCTGGCGCAGCTTGACGAGTTTGTCGAGCGACTCCGTGCGCCCATAAGCGACAACATCCTGCCTGGCGGCCTCCAGCGCCCGCAGGTTCGCGCGCTCGCGATCCTTGTGCGCCGTGGCGACGGCCTTGCGCCGCTCGCTCTGCTCGTTGACGAGGTTAGCCGCTTCGGTGGCGCCGGCCAGTTCAAGCAACTGGCGCGGGATAGTGGGTGCTGTACCGTCGCGCTCGGCCTTCAGCACTGCCGCGCGCGCGAGCAATTTCAACAAGGCATCGATCGCCCCGCTCCGCTTCTGGGTCTCACGCACGGCTTCGATCTTCTGCCACGGCTCGCTCTCGGCGCGGTCGAGTCCGCCGGCCAGCGCGATCGCGTGCAGGACCGTCATGCCGGCCGCGTATTTGAACGAGCCTGGATTCTTGACCGGCCCCAGTACGTAAATGGGCGGGCGCTCCAGCGGCAGGATGTTGACCAGTCCCTCGCGGCCCACCAGTTGATTGAAGGTTTCCACCAGGTCGGCCTGTACCTGTTGCGTTGACCGGTTGGCGACCGGAATGGAGCCAAGCAAGGGCACGGAAATCGTGCCGTCCTCTTGGACAATATATTCGCCGCTCAGTTCCGGACGCTGCAGGATGCCGTGCAAGGCCGAAGATGCGCCCCCCCACTTGTCTTCCTCGACGTCGACGCGCTCGTAGAATGCGACCTTGAGGCGGTCACCGACGCCAAACAGGGCTCCGGTTGGCATGCCTGGCGCCTTGCTGAGGGTTTTGGGGCGCTCGGCACTGGTGGGAACGGCAGGGACGACGCTCCGCTCGATCAACGCCGCGGCCGATGCATCCGGTCCCGTGCTGAGGGTTTGGGGGGGCTCGGCGCTAGCGGGGACCTCAGGGACGGCGCTCCGTTCGACGAACGTCGCGGCCGACGCATCCGGTCCCGACACGAGCGCACGGGAGGGTTCGGCCGTGGCGTGGCCCGGCTGTTCTTGCCAGCTATCGATAGCAGCAGACACCTTCTGCATCACGGCTCCGGAGACATTCTCGACCCTCTGCACCACGGCTTCGGAGACATCCTGGATCCTCGGCACCACGGTTCCGGAGACATCCTCGACCTTCTGCATCGCGGTGCCGGAGGCGTCCCTGACCTTCTGCATCGCGGCTGCGGAGGCGTCCTTCACCTTCTGCACCACGGCTGCGGAGGCATCTTCGACCTTCTCCATTAGGGCTCCGGAGGTATCCTCGACCTTCTGCAACACGGCTGCGGAGGCATCCTCGACCTTCTCCATTACGGCTCTGGAAACAACTTCGATGGGCTCCCAGTTTCTGACCGCTCCCGCTCCCAGGACGGCGACCCCGGAGATCCCCAAGACAAGCAGGACGGCCTTCATTCCGCTGCGGCGGGCCGCCTGTGACAAGGGAGTGACGGGCTCGGAATTGTGTTTTGCATCCATGGCCATGGCGCGTGGCTTTCAATTTCAATGGTAGCCAGCCCATCCCGAAGTCGCGAGCATTCGGTCGACGGGGAAGGCTCTACCTTATCGTGACCCTTCACCGCTAGCGGCACAACTATCCCTTTGTAGGCACTCCTTCCGGATAAACGCCCCCTCCGGCGAACTCGTCCAATGAGCAGATTGTTGCTGCGCTGAAGGAGAACCCCTTTGATGGCAAACGGGACAAAGGCGATCGAACGCAACGAAGAGCCGGAAATAGTGGTCCGACGCAGCGTCTCGAACCCCCTGCGGCCCCAACATGCATTCGCAGAATGGCTGGCCGTCTCCAACTTCGTCGTCCTGGCTCTGGAAAACGAGCCGATCACGATCTCCGGCTCCGATCATTCTGCTACGTCGATCCCCTGATCGACGGCTGACCCGCCTGATTTGAAGAGGCGAACCTCGACGAAGCCGCCAATCTTTGCAATTCTACCGCGATAGCAATAGCAGAACTGGCCCGCCTCACTCATTTCTCTCGCCGGATCTCACCCAAAGGACTTCCCCGGCAGCGCTGCCCCGATATGGGCCGCCCCAGGGGGCGCGCCAGGCAACTCCTCTGTTGCTCACCGCAGGTGCAACGCAACGAAGGCAGACCATCGCCCATTTCGATGCCCGGAAGGTATCCGAGCTGTTGTGCGCGCTGCGGCTCATCGCGCTGGCCCACACCCAGTCGCCACGCCAGCTGTGGCACATTGCTCCTCAAGCTGGTGAAGCTCGGGCGCTGGTCAGGATCAGCGCGCGCCGCGCCAAGATCGCCTTCTCCTCGGCCTGCGCCGTCATCCCAAAATGGCGGCTGGTCGCGGCGCGGGTCGCCTGGGCCAGCGGTTCTCCCGCCTGACACGCCGCGCCCCCCCGCGCCAGAGCGGCGGCACCACCCACGCCCCACGGGAGACCAAGTCCGGCAACTCTCGCGGTCCGCGCATGCGGCGCCACGATGGTGCTGGTTGCCGCCCGGAGCGGCTGAAACCCAGGGCTCGCACTCCTCACTAAGGCCTCGGGCTTGAAAATCCGGGGTACCCCTCGACGAAGTTACCCTACGCCTAAAGAGGGTGTTCTTGTCTAGGGTTTTCCTAGCGTAAGGTAACACGGTCAAAAAAGAAACTATGCGAGGAGCGCCTTGCGAGACGCGCGTACCTCAATCGCGTCAGGGGAGGCTACGATGACAATGAAATCCTTGATGATCACAAAGTCTTTTATGACAGTGCTTGTCAGCCAAAGCGAGTTACTCCGAGAGGGCCTTGTTCTAATTCTGGATGCAGCAAAGTTTCGTATTCTTTTCTCTGCGGCTTGTGTTCACGACCTCCTGCAGAAGCCGCTGCCCAAGCACCGGTCCATCTTGCTCATCATGGATGTCGACGGTATTGATGCAGATGCTGGATTCGCACAAATTTCAGAATTTAAAGGGATTTATCCGACCAGCCATGTCGTTGCGCTAGCCGATCACTGTCGACCGAACGACATAGTTTCAGCCCTTCGTGCGGGAGCTGACGCGTATTTGACAAAAGTTGCCGCTCACGACACCTTCATCAAAGCTCTCGAATTGGTTATGCTAGGGCAGACGGTTCTACCTGCGGAAACTTCGACGTTTATTCAGGACATAAGACATGGTTTGAAATATGATGAAATAGCAGTACATGAGTTTACAAATGTGGCTGTTACAATGGAGAACGCTGATCGAAAACCATCAATGCTGTCAGCTCGGGAAGATTGTATTATACGTTGCCTGATCGGAGGGGAGTCTAACAAGACAATCGCGCGCAAGATTAACATCGCCGAAGCGACGGTGAAGGTACACGTGAAGGCCATCCTTCGAAAGATTCGGGTCGGCAACCGTACCCAGGCTGCAGTTTGGGCGATGAACCATGGTATGCTCACTTCCGCTCCTGGCAAAGGTCCGTCAGGGACCGAAAACACGGCTACTCAGCCTTCTCACCATCCGCAAGAGCTACTTGAAGGACAAAAGGAGTACCACCTTCTCAAGAACACTCATCCTGTGTGACCGCCTCCGGGTCTTGACAGCGACGGATCGCAATGGGGCGCTGAGGTGGACCCTCCAACGGGACCACAACCCGGCCTTTAGTGATTGCAGTCGCGGATTTCGCAGACAGATGCCGGGTTCATAGCGACGTGGTGTTAACCCAGGCCAAGTTCGACGCCCATCAGGACCCCCGGGAGGTTCAACCAACTGACCTGGAACACTTCCGCGATCATCTGGTGCCACCCCAATGCCTACGTGCCGCTCACGGCCGACGTGCTGGAACGCAAGATCGAGCTCCTCGACAAGCACTTCGGAACGCGGCGCACCAAGGACTGGTTCGACCGTCAGACACTCGCTGGGCTTGCGAGGTTGCGCTGGATGGAATGCCGGGCACCCGAGCATTTCGCCGAGGCTTTCACGCTCCGGAAGGGAAAAATACTTAGCAGTTTGCGAACATTCTCTCGCAAAAGACTTACGGGGCGACCGTCGAAAATGGAGTGGGCCTTGAACTCACAGTGTGATCTGCTTAACTAGTTGTTCTACAGTGGTCCGGCAAAAAAGACATCTACAAGCAAAGATAGTACAGAACTAGCCATGTGCAAGCCGATCGTTTCTACTATCCATTTTGAAGTTGAGGGTGCATCAAAGTGGGCAAGGGAAAAATAGCTCCTGGATTTTCGTTCAAAAAAGCGCGGATCGGAACGGTCGAGGGCGGAGAGTCCGGGGTTTTGGTGTGGAAACGGGATCAACTGGTTGCGGTCCTTACTCAGATCGACGAGGAAGCCTACTCCACGAAGGGCAAATGGTTCCTCGAGACAGGCTTCGGGCTGCTGAGCGGGCAGCACAAGAATTTCGATACGATCGAAGAAGCCATAAGATGGGTGGCCAGACACACTTTCCCTGACAGTGCAGATGGATCGGCCGATTCAGCGGCAGAAAGTTAACCCGATTTGCGGTCAGCTTCCCGCCTGGCGGAAGTCGCGCATTCCCTTCTCAATCGATCGTCCGCGAGGCAAGTTTCCTGTCGCCTGGAAGCTTCTTGGCTTGCGTGCCCATGCAGGTCCCAGCGAAGTCTTTCGGCCCATGTCTCATACCTACCCTCGCCGGGCGGGACTTAGCCCCGCCGTCACCTTATTGGCCAGCATTATTGGTCCGCAACTGAAGTGAGGTCGTGCTCATCACCGGCAGTGCACCGTCGGCGGCCCTTATCGTCCTCATGCCAGCCGTCTCGGCGCAGTGTAGCTGACGACGAGAGCGGCGTGAGCACTCCACGCCTGAACATCCTGCAGGAACAGGGGACGGTATGTCTACGCCGCCCTGCCGGTTGGGATCGAGCGCAGAGAGCTTCGGCGGCCGCATGCTCCCCGGACCCGGGGCCATGCGGATCCTCCATTCCGGCTGTAAGGTCTACATGCTCGGCTGAGGATTTACGCCTTCCCTATTGGGTCTCGGTTGGCACCTATGGTGGAGGCCCGAGGCGGACACACTGCCGACGACACCGCGGCCTTGGAACAGCTTTCCAAAGGACTGGAGAACAAGATCATCGCGACGAAGCCGGGGCTTCGGAGCACCCCGCCAAAATCCTCCTACAGCATGGTATCAGGAAGCTAGGGGCAACCCGCGGCTGGCCCCTGTACCTCGGCTGTATCTCGGGCGCTTCCCGGATGCAATTCTGCAACGGAGATCCCGCGACTGTCAATAAGACGGCCCGCGGGATTCACCCGAGGCGGGCCGTCTTATTGCTTGGGAACGCTTCAGGAAGAGTTCCTTCTCGCGATGAGATCGTTGACCTTGTAGGCGACTTCCGTGCGGTTGGTCGCCTTCAGCTTCTTCATGATGTTTCGGATGTGGACCTTCACGGTGCTTTCTCGCAGGTTGAGTTCGTAGGCGATGATCTTGTTCGCTTTTCCGCGCCGGAGCGCCTGGGCGACCTCGGCCTGCCTAAGCGTGAACATGCCCTTCAAAGGCTGCGTGTCGCGGCTGTCCGAACCTATCAGGTGGCGCATGCAAAGGACACTGCTCGCAGTGACGAAGATACCTCCCGCTGCCGCAAGGTTTATAGCCTCGACACAGACATCAATTCCGACCGAGGTCGGAATGTAGCCGCGTGCGCCGCATTCGAGAGCGGTCAATATGTGTGCAAGATCTTCGGTGTCGGCCAGGATAACTACAGGGACTGATTTGAATTCGGACGAAATATGCCTAATCTCGTCTGCGATCCCATGATCGGTGACCTTCCGGCCGCCAAGGTTCAAGAGTATGGCTGCAAGGGGAGGGACCGAGCCCTTCTTCACGCGCCATTCATCGATCGAACCCATGGCCGCGATTTCCATGCCGAGTTCGTGGTCCGCGAGGGCAAGAACGAGACACTCGCGGTCTAGGGCCCTTCCGTCCAGGACGAGGAGGCTTCCTTTGCCTGCATGGCCGTGGACGCTTTTCGTTCCTCTGGACAGGACTCCTGACCGATTGGCCGTGTGTTTATGCCGTCCTGCTGTGGAATCCACGTCAATCCCCAATCTTTTCGCACAAGCCGCGTTGCGGCTGCCAAAACACCCCTCATTCTTCGCAATCTGAAAGCTTGAATACGCTGCCCTGTGTTTGAATGCACTTGTGATTGAACACCCAGCCCTTGTGAAAGCGTGAGGCTCACCCAGCAGTTTCAGCAGTTCTTCGCCCCTAGCCGAGAACAGCTTGTGCAGCCTATCGTCTATTTATAAGCGTTCTCTAACATAAGTTAATTTTTAGAAAATTTCGCGTCGACGGTCGCCTGAGGGCATGTGTTGAGACCGCGTCACCCCGCGTTGAAGCTCCCGCGAGTTCGATCGTGACGCGCGGGTCCGGTCAGATTCAATCCCTTTGGCCATGTGCCAACCGTTGAAATGATTCCCGACCGCTCAAGGAATGCCAAGGAGTGGGATAGCTCTGCGAGGTTGACTAACCGGCTAGGCGATGATGCCATTCTCAGGATGGGACCGCTCAGCCAAACCCCAAGTCCAGCAGCCATTCGAGGGAGGATCGGTAGTTCCTCGCGATTGTGGACGAGAATTCCTGAAGGTGGATATTGGCATGACCAGGGTGCAGTTCGTGGCATCCGTAGCCAAGCGCACTAGGTCCGAGAACACCCGGCTGTATTTGCCGCCGTTTATGGGTGCAGCTTACGCGCATTTCGGCAGCACCTTCTGCTCATGCGATATGCCATGGTGCCGTCGATCATGATAATCGGGCCTTTGCGGCTGCCCTCGTCAAGATAGACTGCGGCCCCGCCAGGTAAGCCGCGCACTACCGGCCCGGAAAACTCGTGTGGAACTGCTCGAACGACGGCGCACTGTCGTCTTCCAGCAGAAATTTTGCTGACGGCACATGCACTGGCGCCCCGCACCGCGCCGCAGGGGGCGACGCGAAAGCCCCGCTAGGGACGATTGAACCCGAGCTAGAGGGAATAACCTTTACCTGAGGTACTCGCTGTCGAATCCGGCTGTTTTGACCAGCTTCTTGCGGTTGATCACCTCTACATAGCCTGCCTTGAAAGCGACGAGATCGGCCTTGCGGAGTTCCCTCAACGTCCGATTGAGGTGAACGGTGGTCATTCCGAGGATGTCGGCCAATTCGTGCTGGGTAAGGGGACACTCATATCGTCCATGGGCCGACAGGCCAACGATCGAGAGCCTCTCCTCCAACTCGAGCAGGAAATGGGCGGTGCGGCTCATCGCGTTCCGCCGCCCGGCATTCATGAGATGTTCGGCAAGGATGGCGTTCAGGCGGGCCAGGGAGCAGGCGATAGTCTTGCCGAGCCGGCCTTCCGACAAGATGGCCTCCACCAATTTCTTGCTGGAAATTTCATAAACAGCTAGTTCGGTTATGGACGCCAGGGACGCTAAACGAGGTCCGTCTACGGAACGGAAACCGACAATGTCCCCCCGCAGAGGAGTGTCGATGATCTGCCGTTCTCCGTCCAGTAGCCCGCGGTAAAGGAGGGCCCAACCCGATTTTACGATGAATATCTCATCGTTCTTGTCATCCTGGCGGCATATCACCGAATGGGGTTTGTAAGTTCTTGCGGTAACACCGAGAAAATCGCTGTTACCCCAATCGTCCTTCGAGAATGTCCCCCCTACGGGATGCGAGTTTATGAACTGCAACAGTGTTTGCATGTTGCTTCAATTTCCGCACAACCTACAGCAATTACTCCCGTACGAGTTCGACAGAAGGACCACCTACGGTAGAGGCAGGATGGCCTACTGTCCTCGTCTGTTTGAATGAAGGTAGATTGACGGTCGGAAAAGCGCGGTCGCGCCAGTTGTCGCACCTCACTAGACGGTTTCGAGCCGGCTGAACCGAACCGGGATGATTTTCCGGGTCTCGAGCTGCCCTGCCGCATCCTTGTCGATGACAGTCAGAAACTGTGCTTCTTTAGATCCCAAAGGCAGAACCAGCCGTCCCCCCGGCTTGAGTTGCTTCAGAAAAGCCGGCGGTGTCTGCTCAGCCGCCGCCGTGACCAGGATCTTGTCGAATGGGGCGTGCTCGGGCCAGCCGCGAGACCCGTCTCCGACACGAATGCCGACATTGGATAAGCCTAGCTCCTGCAGGAGAGCCTCCGCACGGCTTACGAATTCCTCGATGATTTCCACGCTCCAAACCTGCCCGGCGAGTTCCGCGAGGATTGCGGTTTGATAGCCCAGGCCAGTGCCGATCTCGAGCACCGCCTCGTTCCATTGGGGAGCAAGGAGATCGGTCATGAGAGCGACGATGAATGGCTGCGAGACGGTTTTATCGAAGCCGATCGGCAGCGGCATGTCCTGGTAGGCATAAGGTGCAACCGAGGCTGGCACGAAGCGATGCCGCGGCACTCGCCGCATCGCTGCCATCACCCGCTCATCGAGCGCCGCCTTGCCGAGTTCTTCGCTTGCAAGGTCGGTATGGATTGCAATCATCTCGACCATGTGCCTGCGTAGGACCGCGAGGTGCTCTTCGTTCATTGGCTTCATGACGGTAGGGCCTTCCTCAACCAGCTTGCTGCCGGTGAGCATTATATCCTGTTCGTCACGATAGCGCCCGCCATCGTTTCCATTACGGGTGCCCAGGGCAAGCGTGGGTGACCGTCTTGGCGGGCTATCGCCGGCGGCGACCCTGGAGATTCTGGGCGCTCATATCGCCATAGCGGTGTGTCCCACATGCGACTATCTCGCGCATCAGCTTCGCCAGCGCCGGCCGAGAGGGCGAGGCGCCGGAGCCGTGCTCCTGGTGGACGAGGCGGCAGCCAGCCGCCTTGATCTCGTCGACCTGGGCGTCGGTCGCCCGATCCTCTGTCGAGACGCGGGCATCGCCAATGGGGCGGCCGATCGGGAGAACTGGACGTTGTGCGTGCATTTGGCCGGTTTCGGGGCCGTTTTTGGGTTTTTGTACACACAAGGAATGTGCCAGAACATGAACGTGTGAATGCGTCTGGAGAGGCCTCAACGACGTCTCATCAGCCAACCGAGGCTTGTAATCCGTCACTAATGCCATATCCTACGCACAAGAAATGTGTCTCTGGATATGGCAAAGGGGACAGGGATGACCCCAGCATTGAAAGTTCCAGTTCAGAACGAACCGTTAGTGCTGTCCTATATGGATCGGGCTGGGAAGATCGCTGTCGCCCAGGTTGCGGATGGATTCGGTATGTCCAAAGGTCAGCTTGCCGAGACGGCGGGTCTTGCGCGGGAAACCCTCTATAGGGCTGAGCGTAGCCGTGCTGCAAAGACGCAAGGTCGCCTTCGTGAAATGCTTGAGATCATCAGCAGAGTGATCGACTGGGCTGGAGGCAAGGAGCAGGCGATGGCCTGGTACCGGGCCCAGCCGATACCGGCATTCGGCGGGCGGACGGCGGAAGCTCTGGTTAAGGAAGGCAAGGCCAGCGCGGTTCGCGACTATCTGGATCATGTCGCCGTTGGTGGCTTTGCTTGAGGTTTGCCGGAATTTGCTACCGCGCCCATGATCCGCGGTGGTCCTTCCAGCCTATCTCAGGCGACGGAGCGGCTATTCGGGGTGCCAGGTTCAACCCGAAAGGTGTGCCTACGCTTTATCTGGCGCTCGACATCATGACGGCCGTGAAGGAGGCCAATCAGGGTTTTGCACATCGCATTGATCCCTGCGTGCTTTGCTCATACGAGATCGATTGCGATGACATTGTCGATCTGAGGACGGCGCAAGGCCAGGCCGACGCCGGGATCCGGTTCGAAGATATGGCTTGTGCCTGGATGGATTTTCTCGCCCATGGCAAACGGCCGCCCTCATGGAGCATCCATGACCGCCTCGTTGCTGAAGGCAAGTTCGGCATTGTCGTGCCCAGCTTCGCGCCAGGTGCCGGCACATGTGATCAGAACCTCGTGCTATGGAGCTGGGGCGAGGTGCTCCCGCACCAGGTCAAGGTGATCGATCCGGGAGGCCGGCTGCCTCGGAAGCAATTGTCCTGGAGCTAACGCCGCAAGGGTCGGATCGAATTGCGACTCAGGCGATTATCCGCGCCGCCCGCGCGAGCGTGCGTTCCGCGTCATTGTAATAGTTTGAGGCCTGCTGCACGGAGCGATGCTGCGACTGCTGCAAGGCTTCGGGCAGCGGAATGCCGCGGCGTGCGGTTTCGGTGAGATAGCCGGAGCGCAAGCTGTGGGCGGAGAAGGCTTGCGGATGGAGCCCGGCCTCGGCGGTGCGCCGCTTCAGGATCAGATTGACGGCCTGCGGCGTCAGGACGCGCGCTTCGAGATTGCCCCGTGGTCGATGCCGCCAAACACGGCGCCGTCCCTGATCCCGGCGCACGCCAGCCAGTCATTCAAGACCAGCACAGGCCGGCCGACCAGCAGCACGAAAGCGTCGCTGTCGGCTTGCGTCTTCTCTGTGCGGCCGAGCCGTATCGACAGGCACGGCAATTTATCGCCGCCGGGAGCGTTGGGATCGGCCGGAACCGGGTCTTCGTCGACCAGCTGTTCGACGCGAAGAGCAGAAATTTCGCTGCGACGCCGGCCGCCGGAGGCGAAGGCGGTGATGAGAATCGCGCGATCCCTGACGTCAACGAGACGGTCGCCGGCGCATGTCTTCAGGAGGGCGGCCAGAATATCGGCGGTCACGGCCTTCCTGCTCTTGCGGCCGCGGATGGGCTTGGCGCGCACCGCCAGTTTGATTGCGCTCTGCAGCCCCGGCGCATTGAATTCCCGACAGGTTTCGCCATTTGTCAAGATTGACCAGCTCGACAGCCGCCGGCGCACGGTGGACGACGCGTGCGGTTTTTTTGTCACCCTTAACAGGCCTTGGGCTACCAGCGACGCCGCTACGTCAGCCGGCATGCCCTGCCGGGTCGGCCTCGCGTTTCGAAAAATCCCAAACGTGGTGAGCGACGAATTTGAGGAGCAGGGATTCCGGCGCCGGCCAAGAACAGGGAAGGGACTGGAGATTGGCCTCTCAGTCCCGCGATTGTTGTTTCGGCCGCCTCACTGTGCTGCTCGGGCAAAAGCCAGGCAGCGGCAAGGAGGCGTCGAGGGCCAGGATCGTCAGTAGCGATGCCCTTCGTGACGCCAGGCCAGGATCTCTTCGGTGGTCACTGGCTTCGCCTTGGCGCGCGCGGCGCGAACCTCGTCGATCAAGACGTCCAGCCGGTTACCCTTGTGGATTCGGGAGAGTTTTGCGATCGGATCGTTGCCGCGCGAAATAATCAATTCCTCGCCGGCCTCGACTTTCGCCAGCAGTTCGGAGAGATGGGTCTTGGCCTCGGCGACCTTCACTGTGATGGTCATTTTTCCGTCCTCGTGTGGCGTTGTACGCTTTGGCCTGCCTCTCGGCGCCAAAAACATTCCACGCGAGCGGCGCCGGCGCGCAATCGGTCCGACCGGTTGCTGGCCTCTGTCGATGCCATCCACGACGCCGCCCTGCTCGGCCTGAAGGAACATGATCGGCTGGTGCTGGCCAAAAGCCAGATGGAGCGAAAACTCCGCGACCGCCGCGCCAGCTCGAAACTGCCCGACTTGATCGAACTGGTGCTGTCGCGGCCACTTGTCTCGACAGGCCTTATCCAGGACAGCCTGAACGTGACAAAACAGGGGGCGCTCAATCTTGTCGGCGAGCTCGGCCTGCGCGAGATGACGGGCAGGGGAAGGTTTCGCGCCTGGGGGATTGTTTAGTCCGCTTCCATGATTTACGAAATTATCGAACTTGACGAACTTGCGCTCTGCAACCATATTGATGACAGCAGGAGGTTCTCATCATGGCCGCTCCAAAACGCAGTAATCATAGCGGGGCCGCATCGCATGCGGGAGTCGCCGCCCTGAGTTTCACCACAAAGCTGCCGGCACAGGCAGACTTCAAGAAGGTATTGCTCGAACGCTATCAGGAAGCGATCGCACGCGGCCGCAAGATCGGCCATCGCGTATCGTTCCGGGTAGAGGTCGATCCGGCCGCCGATGCGCAGACGATCACGCCGGTCGAAGAGCAACCGATCGCTTCGGATGTGTTTCCCGTCGAGGATACAGGCAAGCCCGATGCCGAACTCGAGGCGGCTCTTGCCGGAGCGCGCGCGCGTGGCCGCAAGCGTGTCGCCGAAATTGTCGCCGGCGAGGACATGCTGAGCGCGGATGCCTTTGCCAAGCTGCTCGGCACGTCGCGCGTGACCGTCAACGCCAGGCGGCAGAGTGGGCAGGTGCTCGGCATCGATGGGGCCAAACGCGGTTTCCGCTTTCCTGTCTGGCAACTCGACAAGAACGGTCGTCCCTTCGGCGCATTGCCGGCGCTGCATGCCATGTTGGGCAACAGTGCCTGGGCCGTCTATCGGTTTTTGGTGTCGCGCCATGGCGTCCTTGACGGGCGGACGGGCCTTCGAGCCCTTCAACAAGGCGATGACGCCTCGGTGTTGGCCGCGGCGGAAGGCCTGGCCGGGGGCGATTTCGACTGAATGCCCGGCGTTCCACCTCCACCCGATTTCGCGCGCGCAAAGCTCGAAATCGAGACCGTACCGCGGGGTCGGACGTTCGGCCGGATCTACTGGAGTCCCTATCCCGATCCGTTGGGATACGGGAAGTCGCCGAGCCGGTTCAGCGATCCTCGACGCCGTGTTGACGCCAACCGGTTTGGCGTTCTTTACCTCGGCGACTCCCTGAAGGTGTGCTTCCTCGAGACCGTGCTCCGCGACCGCCGCGAAGGAATCCTTGACGATCTTCCAATAGAGGAGGTGGAGTTGACCCGACGGCGATATGCGGAGATCGCGACCACGACAGACCTACGCCTGGTCGATCTCAGAGCCGACAATGCCGTCAGGATGGGTGTTCCGACCGATGTCGTTCGGGCACAGCGCCAGAACCTGGCACGCCGGTGGTCACTGGCGTTTCACGAGCACCCATCTCAGCCCGACGGGATCATTTATCCCTCGCGCCTCAATGAGGCGACCAATCTTGCCATTTACGATCGCGCGGTACCGAAGCTTCAGGCGAAGCGTGTTGTGACCCTTCTCGGCGCGCGAGGGCTGGCTCAGGTCCTGGAGGATTTCAGGGTGGGGTTGGTGTGAAGATGCAGCTCGTATCCGTATCGCTTGGCGAAGATGGCTGTAGCGCCAGAACCCAAGGCGGACATGACGACCTGGTTGTTGCCAGCTCTCGGTGATATCGATAACATTATCGAAGTCGATCCGATTCTAAGAGGTGGTGCATGAACGCGGCCGGACGCCAGATAAACCTCGTGCCCAAGTGTCTGGCGCTCCGCCTTGATCAGACCGGCGCGGCCGGCCGGTAGAGAGCGCTGATGGCCAAGGCAGCCTCATCGAGACCGGGCGAGAGCCACGCCCCGACGATGGTCGACGTGGCGCGGCGGGCAGGTGTGTCCACCATGACGGTTTCACGCGCCCTGAAAGAGGGCAGCCTCGTTTCCAAGGCGACGCGGGAAAAGATCATGGTCGCGGTCAACGACCTCGGCTACGTGCTCGACCAATCGGCCGGCAGCCTGTCCTCGCGCAAGACTGGATTTGTTGCCGCGATGGTTCCATCACTCAACAATTCCAACTTCGCCGATACGGCGCGCGGCATAACGGATGAACTGGAGAGCACGGGACTCCAGCTTCTGCTCGGCTACACCGACTATACGGTCGAGAAGGAGGAAAAGCTGATCGAAGCGATGCTCCGTCGGCGGCCCGAAGGCATCATTCTGACCGGCGGCGCCCATACGGAGCGCGCCCGCCGGCTTCTTAAAAACGCGGGCATCCCTGTAGTCGAAACCTGGGAGTTGCCGGCGAAACCCATCGATCAGGTGGTCGGATTCTCCAACGAAGAGGCGATGGGGCTTCTCGTCAAGACGCTGGCCAGAAAAGGCTACAATAAATTCGGTTACATCGGTGGCACGACCTCGCGCGACACGCGCGGCAGCCAACGGCGCGAAGGCTTTGTCAGAGCCATTGAGGAGCTCGGCCTGCCAACCGGGCGCCTCGTTTCCTTTGGCGTGCCGCCGATATCCATCGAGCAGGGAGGCCAGGCCGTCGTCAGCATGCTGGAGCGCTGGCCGGACACGCAAGCCGTACTCTGCGTTTCGGACCTTTCGGCCTTCGGCGCACTGATGGAATGCAAGCGCCGGGGCATGCGGATCCCGCAGGACATCGCCATTGCCGGCTTCGGCGACTACGAGGTAGCCGCCTTTTGCCATCCCGGCATCACCACCGTGAATGTCGACTGCTACGGCATCGGGCAACAGGCCGCCCGCAGATTGATCCAGGTGATCCGAGGCGACGAGAAACGACACGGCGAAGAAATCGTGCTCACCGGCTATCGCGTCGTCGAGCGCGAAAGCACCTGAGTTCCTGCATCGATTCAAACGCAGCGAATGCAGCCCAATAGCGATGTTTCGCAAGACCATCACCCTCACGCATGACGGTGCTTTGAAAGCCGTTGCAGCCGGAGCAGCGCGCCGTCACGATGGGCGTGCCGCAATGTCTCATGGTCGTCGATGCGAGCGGCGAAGTCCTCGCCAGCCTGCGCATGGATGGCGCGCGGTTCCTCAGCATGCGTACGGCGCAGGCGAGGCGCGCACCGCAGCGTCAATAAATGCCGCTACTGGCGGTATGGCGTTCGAAGCGGCGCACTCAGCCGGTATCGCTTCGCAGGGCGGCGTGACCAATTTGCCTGGGGGGTTGCCGATCCGCTTCGGCGGACGCCTTGCGGGCGGCATCGGCGTCGGTTCGGGAACCGGCGAGCAGGATTTCGATGTGGCACACGCCGCCTTGGCGGCGGTTGGCGCCGACGTGATTTAATGCGATATGCCGATGCGCCTCCAGCGCAACCGAAGGATCTTCAGAACGCGATCTGAACCTTCATGGATTTGTTTCGGTCACCGGCGATGTCGAAAGCCGCGACCGCCTCGTCGAGAGCATAGATGCCCGTCAGTAGCGGTTTGACATCCACCCGGCGGCGATTGATCAGGTCGACGGCGAGCGCAAACTCCTCGTGGAAACGGAAAGTGCCCCGCATCTCGATCTCTTTCGCGACGATGAGGTTCTGCGGGATTGACAGATCGCCGCCGAGACCGAGCTGCACGAGCACTCCGCGCGGCTTCAGGACATCGAGCCCTGCACGTACCGCGCGCTCATTGCCAGAGGCCTCGAACATTATGTCGAAACTACCCTTGTCGACATTATAGGCGGCGAGCTTTTCGCTATTTATCGCGACATTGATCGTACGGTCGGCACCGATCTCCAGGGCCTTCGCCAGCACGCCCTCCATGACATCGGTGGCGACGATTTCGCGCGCACCGTGGGCTCGTGCGGCGAGGATGCAAAGCGCGCCGATCGGCCCGCAGCCGGTGACCAGAACCCGCTTGCCGAGCAGCGAGCCGGCGCGGTTCATGGCATGCAGCGTCACCGCGAAGGGCTCCGCAAACGCGGCTTCGTTGATGGAGATGTGGTCGGCTATTCTGTGGCACTGCCACGCCTCGGCGACCAGGCGCTGGCGGAACGCCCCCTGTATGTGCGGCATCGGCATGGCGCTGCCATAGAAGCGCATGTTGAGGCACTGGTTCTGCATGCCTTGCAGGCAGTAGCGACAGGCATTGCAGGGCCGGCTGGGCGAGATCGCCACGCGATCGCCGACCGCAAGTGTGGAGATGCCGTCGCCGAGGGCCCGCACCGTGCCCGCAACCTCGTGGCCAAGAATCATGGGTTCACGAAGGCGGATCGCGCCGAAGCCGCCATGGTTGTAATAATGCAGGTCCGAGCCGCAGATGCCGCCAGCCTCGACCGCGATCTCGACCTGTCCGGCGCCAGGGGAGCCCGGATCGGTCTCCTCGATCCGCAGGTCTTTTGCCGCGTGGATGACGATCGACTTCATGATGTGATCCCTTCTCAGACGACCGGTGTCAGCAAGGTCTGTCCGCCGAAATGGGCCGCGAGATTATCGCGAACGAGCTGACCCATGGCCTTGCGGGTCTCCACCGTGCCGCTGGCGTGGTGCGGTTGCAGCACGATGTTGGTAAGCTTCAGGAAGCGCTCGTCGATGGTTGGCTCGTTCCAGAACACGTCGAGCCCGGCACCCTTGATGGCACTGGATTCCAGGGCCGCGAGCAACGCGGTCTCGTCGATCGTGCTGCCGCGCGAAATATTTATGACGATACCGTCTGCTCCGAGCGCTGCCAGGATCGACGCATTAATCATGTGTTTTGTGCTTTCGCCGCCGGCGAGCGTTACGATCAGAAATTCGCTGTCGCGCGCCAGTTCGACCAGATCGCCGACAAAAGTATAAGGAAGATCGTCGCGCTTGCGGTTGTCGAAATAGGAAATCGTACAGTCGAATGCAGCGGCGCGCTTCGCCACCGCCGCACCGACGCGGCCCATGCCGACAATGCCCAGCCTTTTTCCACAGACACGCGTGACCAGCCCCATATTGCCCTTGCGCCAGCTTCCATCGCGTACATAGGCGTCGGCCTGCGGGATTTTTCGCGCCACGGCGAGCAGCAGCCCGATGCCGATATCGGCTACGTCCTCGGTTAGAACATCAGGTGTATTGGTGACACGAATGCCGTTCGCCCTGGCATAGGCAAGGTCGATGGCGTCGGTGCCCACGCCGTAGCAGGAAACGATTTCGAGCTGCGGCAGCTTTCCCATCAGCGCAGCACTTGCGCCAAGCTCGCCGCGCGTAGCTATGGCGCGGATCGCGCCGGCGTGGCTTGAGAGCAACGCGTCCTTGTCCTCGGACTGCCAACGTTTGTGGACGCGATATTTCGCCTCAAGATCTGCCATGTCCCAATCCGGATAGGGACCTGTCATCAAAATGTCGGTCACGGCATCATCTCCTGTGCGGATTTATTTTTCCATTGACTATGTTATCGATAACATCCATGTCAATAGGGACTGGTGGCGCTGCGCTGCAAATCGTGGCCGCTCAGGAAACATTGCTCAGGAGGAGCATTTGGGCAGTTCATTGTTCGATTTGACCGGCATGCGGGCGCTGGTCACCGGCTCGGGACAGGGGATCGGCCTGGCGCTGGCCGAGGGGTTGGCGCAGCACGGCGCCGAAATCGTGCTCAACGGACGCAGCGCCGAAAAAATGAAAACGGCTGCGGATGCACTGACAGCGAAGGGACACAAGGTCCATAGCGCCGTCTTCGACGTCACCGATCATGCTGCGGTGGCGAACGGCGTCGCCGATATCGAGGCGACGATCGG
Source organism: Mesorhizobium sp. M0185 (assembly GCF_040322175.1). NCBI lineage: Bacteria > Pseudomonadati > Pseudomonadota > Alphaproteobacteria > Hyphomicrobiales > Phyllobacteriaceae > Mesorhizobium > Mesorhizobium sp. M0185. Next base: position 43,572 of record NZ_JAMYSY010000014.1, read on the forward strand.
CGCCATCGATATCCTTATCAACAATGCCGGCATGCAGTTCCGAATGCCGCTCGAGGATTTCCCCGCCGACAAATGGGAGGAACTCTTGCGCACCAACATCTCCAGCGTGTTCTTCGTGGGACAAGCGGTGGCGCGGCACATGATCCCGCGGCGGCGCGGCAAGATCATCAATATCGCCTCGGTGCAAAGCGAACTGGCACGGACGAACATCGCGCCCTATACGGCCACGAAAGGCGCTGTGCGCAACCTGACGCGCGGAATGTGTGCCGATTGGGCGAAGCATGGCTTGCAGATCAATTCCATTGCGCCGGGTTACTTCAAGACGCCGCTCAACCAGGCGCTGGTCGACAATCCCGAGTTTTCAGCCTGGCTGACCAACCGCACACCGGCGGGTCGTTGGGGCGATGTCGGCGAACTGGTCGGCGCGGCGATCTTTCTGGCTGGACGGGCCTCATCCTTTGTCAATGGACACACGCTCTATGTCGATGGCGGCATCACAACCTGCCTCTGAGTCCTGGTCCATCGTCGTAATGGGTGTCAGCGGCTGCGGCAAGACCAGCATTGGCATCGCGATCGCGGCTCGTCTAGGGCTCGCTTTTGTCGAAGGCGACGCGCTGCACCCGCGCGGGAATGTCGAGAAAATGTCGGCGGGCATACCGCTTACCGACGAGGATCGTTGGCCTTGGCTGGACCTGTTGGGCGCAGCCTTGCGTCATGCACATGAGCAAGGACGCGGGCTCGTCGCGAGTTGCTCGGCGCTGAAGAAATCCTATCGCGATCGCCTTCGCCATGGTGCTATCGGGCCGGTGCTTTTCGTATTTTTGGACGGTTCACGTGCGGTGCTGCAAGCCAGGCTCGCCGAGCGCCGCGGCCACTTCTTCCCGCCGGCGCTGCTCGACAGCCAGTTCGCTACGCTGGAGCATCCCGGCGACGAACCGCTGGTGGTCACAGTGGACATCGACGCGCCTGTCGACACGATTGCCGATAAAGTGTTGCAGGGTCTTGGTGCATTTGGGGTCGGCCCTGCCAGATCAAAGAGAGGCACGTTGAAATGACGCAACCAACAAAAGTCGCCGTTGTCGGTGCCGGCATCATGGGGTCGGCGATAGCCACCCGCCTGATCGAGACTGGGCAAGCCGTAACGGTATTCGATCTGGACAAGGCCAAGGTCGCCGCCCTGACCGCCAAGGGTGCGGCTGCCGCCGCATCGGTTGCCGAAGCAACGCGGGCGAGCAGCTTCGTCATCCTCAGTCTCAACCATGCCGATATCGTGCGTTCGGTGGTGTTCGGGGACGCCGGTGTTGCGGCCGCTGCGTCGCCCGAAAAGCTGCTGATCGACATGTCGTCTATCGATCCGGCCGACACCGCTGGGATGGCCGGGAAGCTGTCTGCCGAGACCGGCATGAAATGGCTCGACTGCCCGCTTTCGGGCGGCGTTCCCGGCGCGCTGGCCGGCAGGCTGACCGTCATGGCGGGTGGCGAGGCTGAAGACTTCGAACAGGCGCGCACGGTGATGCGGCATCTCTGCACCAACTACACACTGATGGGGCCGAGTGGGGCAGGGCAGACGACAAAGCTGATCAACCAGCTGTTCTGCGCCGTACTGTTCCAGGCTGTCGCCGAAGCCGTGAAGCTTGCCGAAGCCGGCGGCGTAGACCCGAAGGCAATCCCCGCGGCACTCAAGGGCGGGCGGGCCGATTCCAGCATCATGCAGGAATTCATGGCAAAATTCGCTGCCCGGGATTTTTCGGCCACCGGCCGCATCGACAACATGCTGAAGGATCTGGATTCGCTGCAGGCCTTCGCGCTGAAAACCAAGACGCCGATGCCGATGACCGGGCAGGTGGTCGAGATCCATCGCCTGCTCTGCGCCGCTGGATTGGGGCCGAACGATTCGGCCGAGATGATGCGTCTGCTCGACGGCAAGACCAGCTGATCCGTTGGCCTTATTCTTTGATGCTTGACGCCTAGAAATGTTATCGATAACATAATTTGGGCGATCTCGGGAGGAACCCATTGTGACCGAGCAAAAACTGATCGAGTTCAAGGCAATTACGAAGGAGTTCGGCGGCACCCGCGCGCTCTCCGACGTGACGCTTGATCTGCACAAGGGCGAGATCCTGGCGCTGCTCGGCGAGAATGGCGCCGGCAAGTCGACGCTGATCAAGACGCTCGCCGGCATCTATCGGCCGGATGGCGGCCAAATCCTGTTTCGCGGCGAGCCCTACCATCATCGCCCGCCGCGGCCGAACCAGCGCCAGCCCGTCGCCTTCATTCACCAGGATCTCGGTCTTATCGAATGGATGACGGTCGGCGAGAATGTCGGTCTGGCCCAAGGCTTTTCGCTGCGCTCCGGGCTCATCGACTGGCGATCGACCGAGGCGAGGGCGCATGAGGCGTTAAAGCTGGTCGGCTGTGACTTCGACCCGACGACACGCGTTCAGGATCTGACGCGTACAGAAAAATCGCTGGTCGCCATCGCTCGCGCCTTGGCTACCGAGGCCGATGTGCTGGTGCTCGATGAGCCGACCGCCAGCCTTCCCGCCGACGAGGTCGAGCGGCTGTTCGACGCCATCCGTCCGCTCAAGCAGCGCGGCGTCGGCATGATCTATGTCTCGCACCGCCTGGATGAAATTTTCCGCATCGCCGATCGCGTCGCCGTGCTGCGCGACGGCAGGCTGGTCGGCGAGAAGAAGGTCGCCGACACAAAACCGGACGAACTGGTCGAGATGATCGTCGGCCGTCCGGTCAGCCAGGTTTTCAGCAAGGCTCAAACGCAGGCCGGCGAGACGATCTGCGCCGTGCGCGACCTGGTCTGCGCCGGTGCCGGCCCGGTGTCTTTCGACGTGCGCAAGGGTGAGTTGCTCGGCCTGGTCGGCCTGCGCGGCGCCGGGCAGGAACTGGTTGGCCGGGCGCTGTTTGGCTGCCAGGCCTTTTCCGGCACGGTGACGATCCGCGGGGCTGCGCCGGACCTGTCCAGCCCGATCGCGGCGATGTCGTCCGGCATCGGCCTGATCGCGCGTGACAGGACCGAAGAATCAATCGCTGGATCCTTGTGATCCGTGAGAACAGTTTCCTCAATCCCGGCGCCGGCAAGCGCGGCCTGTTTTCCTTCCTTGCGCCTCACAAGGAGGCTGCGCTGGCGCAGGCGATCGGCAGTTCCGTCGGGCTGCGCCCCAACGATCCGAACCTGCCGATAGAGGCGCTGTCGGGTGGCAACCAGCAAAAGGTGGTCGTCGGGCGCTGGCTGCACACCGGGCGTACGTTGCTGATCGCCGAGGATCCGACGGCCGGCGTCGATGTCGGCGCCAAGGCTGAGGTCTACCGGCTGATCGGCCGCGCGCTTGAAGCCGGCCTCGCCGTCGTCGTGGTGTCGACCGATTTCGAGGAGATTGCCCACATCTGCCACCGCGCTTTGGTGTTTTCGCGAGGACAGATCGTTCGCGAACTCACCGGCAAAGACCTCACCACATCCGCCGTGATCACCGCGGCATCGGTTTCCGAAGCCGCCTGATCTTTCTGGGAGCGAACTCATGCAATCGATCGAATCCAGCGCCCTCGAACCGACCCGCGGCGAGATGGCTGATTTGTCCATGGGGCAGAAGGTCATCCGGCTGCTGCCGGTCTACGGGCTGGTTATCCTGACGGTGTTGCTGATCCTGTTGTTTTCGATCCTGCTGCCGAACACGTTCCCGACGCTGCTTAACCTGCGCTCGATCATCTCCGACAAGGCGATTATTGCGCTGTTGTCGCTGGCGGCGATGATCCCGATGGCGTCGGGACGCATCGACCTCACCGTCGGCTACGGCATTGTGCTGTGGCACATCCTGGCCATCAGTCTGCAGACCATGTTCGGCATTCCGTGGCCGCTGGCAGTGATGATAGTGCTGGTTCTCGGCGCCGCGACCGGCTTCCTCAACGGCCTGCTGGTCGAAGTCGCCCGCATCGACTCTTTCATCGCCACGCTGGGCACCGGCACCGTGCTCTATTCCTTGGCGCTTTGGCACACTGGCGGCCGGCAGGTTGTCGGCGTGTTGCCCAACGGCTTCTACGCGCTCAACGGCACGATGGTGTTCGGGCTGCCGATCACCGGCCTCTACGTGCTTGGCATCGCCGTCGCACTGTGGATCATTCTCGAATATCTGCCGATCGGCCGCTACGTTTATGCCATCGGCGCCAACCCGAAGGCGGCTGCTCTCAATGGCATTCCGGTGCGCCGCTTCGTCATTGGGGCGTTCATCTCCTCGGGCTTCCTGACGGCGCTGACAGGAGTGTTGCTCGCCTCCAAGCTTCGCATTGGCCAAGCCAGCGTCGGACTGGAGTATCTGCTGCCGGCTCTCGTCGGCGCCTTTCTCGGCTCGACCACGATCAAGCCTGGACGAGTCAACGTCTGGGGCACGATGACGGGCGTCATCATCCTGGCGGTCGGCATTTCCGGCATCCAGCAGTTCGGCGGCTCGTTCTTCGTCGAGCCATTGTTCAACGGCGTCACGCTGCTCGTCGCCATAGGCATTGCCGGCTACGCCCAGCGCAAGCGCGGCGCAGCGCAAAGAAACAGGACCAAGACCGTCGCGCAGCCCTCGAAGTGACAAATCGAGCCAAACCCGTGGATCATGGAATGAACGACTACGAGGTTCTCGACGATCGGTTCGGCAAGCTGATGATCGGGCATGCCAAGCTCGAACTTCTATGGAGCGGTAGCCGTTGGGCGGAAGGACCGGTGTATGTCCCCGCCGCAAGGCATTTGCTGTGGTCGGACATCCCGAACGATCGGCTGCTGCGCTACGACGAAAGCGATGGTTCCGTCAGCATCTTCGAGGCCCATTGTAACTACCAGAACGGCCACACACTCGACCGCGAAGGCCGCGTCGTTGCTTGCGAGCATGGCGGGCGCCGTGTCTCCCGGCTCGAGCATGACGGGCGTTGGCAGACGCTTGTCGAAACCGTTGCAGGCAAGCGGTTCAATTCACCCAATGACGTGGTGGTCAAATCCGACGGTACGATCTGGTTCACCGACCCGGTCTACGGCATCGAAAGCCACTACGAGGGCAAGATCGCCAGAGCGGAGGTCGGCGGCTCCCATGTCTACCGGTTCGACGAGCTTTCGGGTGAGGTGAGCGCCGTTGTCACCAACATGGTGCAGCCGAACGGCCTGGCTTTTTCGCCCGACGAGACGATCCTCTACGTGTCGGACAGCGGCGCCAGCCATGTGCCCGGCCTGCCGCGCGCGATCAAGGCCTATGACCTTGCCGCCGATGGCCGGTCGGCGCGCGCAGGCGGCATCTTCGCCGAGTGCGGGGCAGGCCTCTTCGATGGTTTTCGCGTCGATCGCGACGGCAACATCTGGGCCTCCAGCGCCGACTCGGTGCGCGTCCATGCGCCGGACGGAACCCTGATCGGCCGTATCCTGGTTCCCGAGCTCGTTTCCAATGTCTGTTTCGGCGGTCCCAAGCGCAACCGCCTCTACATCACTGCGCAGACATCCCTTTACTCCATCTACGTCAACGCACATCCGGCCGGCGTTGGTCCGGTGGCGGGCGACATCAGCCGGTGACATGTCGTCAACTCCAATCGAAAGCCGAGTTTTGAAAGACCATGCAATTTCTTGAAACCAAGGGAGGTACCAACATGCAACGCAGAACATTCCTGAAATCATCCGTCGCCTTGATGGCCATGACAATCGCTGCTCCTGTCCTGTTCGCCGGCCAGGCACGGGCGGACGCCACAGCCGACGCCATGGCGGTGGTCCAGAAATATGCGCAGAAGGTCACGGCCTGGGATGGCCCGACCACCGGTCCGAAGGCGCAGCAAGGCAAGACGATCGTCGTGCTCGCCGGCGACCTCAAGAACGGCGGCATCCTGGGCGTCACCAACGGCGTCGAGGAAGCAGCCAAGGCGATCGGCTGGGACGTCAATGTGATTGACGGCGCCGGCTCGATCGGCGGCCGCACCGCTGCCTTCGGCCAAGCCATGGCGTTGAAGCCGAATGGCATCGTCATCAACGGTTTTGACGCGGTCGAGCAGGCGCCGGCGCTGGAACAGGCCAAGGCCGCAGGTATCCCGTTGGTCTCCTGGCATGCCGGACCGGTGATCGGGCCCGACGAGAAAAGCGGCGTGTTCGCCAACGTGTCGACGGATGCCATGCAAGTCTCCACGGCCGCGGCCGACTGGGCCTACGCCGATGCCAAGGGCAAGCCCGGCGTCGTCATCTTCACCGATTCGACCTATGCCATCGCCATCGCCAAAGCCGACAAGATGAAGGCGGAGATCGAGCGGCTGGGCGGCAAGGTGCTCGAATATGTCGACACGCCGATCGCCGAGACTTCGCAGCGCATGCCGCAGCTGACCACTTCGCTGCTGCAGAAATACGGCGATGCCTGGACGCATTCGCTGGCGATCAACGATCTCTATTTCGACTTCATGGGACCCTCACTTGCCGCCGCCGGCAAAGCCGGTACCGACGCGCCGATCAATGTCGCCGCCGGCGACGGTTCGGAATCGGCCTATCAGCGCATTCGCGCCGGTCAGTTCCAGAAGGTGACCGTCGCCGAACCGCTCAACTTGCAGGGCTGGCAATTGGTCGACGAGCTGAACCGCGCCATCGCTGGAGAAAAATGGTCGGGCTATCTGTCGCCGCTGCATGTGGTGACGGCCGACAATGTCGAGTTCGACGGTGGGCCGAATAACGCATTCGACCCCGGCAATGGCTACCGCGACGCATACAAGAAGATCTGGGGCAAATAGGAGCCCGGCGATGCGGGCGCAATACGCGATGCGCCCGCATCGCATTCGCGCGACAAATCCACGAATTGCACCGCGACCTGCCCTTGCCGCCCGGCGGCCATCCCAGCGCAGAAAATCAGGAAACCCTCGCCATGATCATTCGCTACGCCCTGTTCGAAGGCGAAATCCACCCCGGACGAGAGAGCGAATTCCGGCGCTTTGTCAGGGAAAGGCTAGTGCCGTTGTGGACGCAATTTCCTGGAGCCGAGGAGGTGCGCGTTCTGGATGGCACGGCACGGGATGAGGGCGCCCCCGTCTATGCCATGGCGCTCGCCATCCGTTATCCCGACATGGACGCCTGCAAGAAGGCGCTGCAGTCCGATGTTCGCTTTCAGAGCCGCGATGTGACTGGAGAGCTGCTCAAGATGTTCACCGGCCGTGTGCATCACCATGTTTTCGAAGCGAACGAGTTTCCAACCGCTCGATAGGATGATCAAAAAAGCCCCACACGACAATCGCCGACGCACGTCCAAAGACGGACGTCCCCTGGTTCTCGGTCTAATTCAGAAAGCAGTCAGTTGTTGGGACTCGAAAAAGAGGAGTGAGAAGGCGGGAAGCGGACTTGCAGCGGCTCGGAATGACTTCGCGCACAGTTGGTGAAGCGGACGTTCGGAACTGTTGCTAGTCACTTTGCGAGGATGGCCCTGCCCCAGTCCAGATGAACTCAAGATGGTCGCGGCGATGCTGCGTTCCGAAGGTCAGCGGCGAAGGATCTGCGGATGTCCCGTTCGCGGCTAACGGCTCAGGCAACTCCCGATACTTGAATCCATCGCGCGGAGGTAATACCGTATTTCCAAGTGTCCTTACAGAGGCTGCAATGACAACGACCGTAACCGCAAAAGGTCAGGTGACCATTCCCAAGCCCGTGCGCGATCTCTTGGGGATCGCACCGGGCAGCCAAGTGGATTTTCGCCGCGCCGCCGACGGCAGCGTGGTGTTGGTTCGTGCGGACGAAAAACGGCCGGCGAGCCGCTTTGCCAAGCTGCGCGGCCATGCCGGCAAGGGGCTGAGCACCGAGGCGATCATAGCTTTGACGCGCGGCGAAGCGTGACGCTGGTCGACACCAACGTTCTGCTCGATCCCGCGCGCTTCTGTAGCGATTGTGAGTCTCGCGAGCCATTTGCAGTGCCCGAGTCTCGCAGCTTGTGCCCGATCCACGAATTGACTATTTTGCATGACTACGAGTGAGCATCTGGCCTTGGTTCTGACGACAGTGAACGCGCCCTACAGCGAACAGCTCGACGGGGTGGCGCTGGCTCATTGTCTTTCGGATCTAGATCTGGCGAAGCAGTATCCTGGGCAGGTCAGTGCCTTCCTTGGAGAAGTGCCGGTCAAGCAGCAGATGGAGTTCGCCGCCGCGCACCAGATAGCGGTCGATGATCTGAAGGCTTTCGCGGCCCATTTCTCTGCCTGGTCCGGCGAGAGCTATCAACTCGCTGCCTGATGATCGAGGTCCATAGCCGTCGTCCGTCCGAATGGCGGCGGCTTTTCGCCATTGCTGCCGATCTGATCGACCAACTCCGGGAGAAGGAGGTTTTGAATTCGAATGGTCGTTTGGCGGCGGCACGGCGATGATGATCCAGATCAACCATCGCGAAAGCCACGACGTCGATATCTTCCTCGACGACCCTCAGCTACTCGGCTTCATTGACCCATCCAAGAGCCAACTGAGCTTCAGCACGGGCCCTGCCGTATATGACGGCGACGGGACGAGGTTTCAGAAATTCGCGTTCGAGGGCCTGGGCGAGATTGACTTCATCGTGGCCGGGGCCCGGCGTCCTCCGGGCATTTCCGGATCGTGTCGCTCGAACAAGGGAGCGGCTTGCAGAGCTGAATCCGGAGTTCGTCAGACGGACGATCGCACAGCTCATGATCATGCCAGACTACGAGGAGATGGCTGCTGATAGCCTTGCCATTGCAACAGCCCTGCTCGAAGAGGTGCTGTCGCCAGCGACATCATCCTGACCAACACCGGCAGCCGGCTTCGAGCGGGACCTTTTTGAGCCCAGACGCCTTGGTGAGGTTGGTCCGCAAGATGGGAGTCTTTGAGCGACCCCGAGGGGAAGGTCGTTCGCGCAGGACGAATTCACGCCGATGACCCTTTCGAGACCTTGCGGAGCCGAATTCTCTTTTTGGAAGTCGACATTAGCCGGAACCAGCATTCGCGCCGGCTTCTCCAAGCCGCCGATCAACGGCATGGAAGCGGCATGGCCCTAGCCTGCTTGGGCGTGGCGAACGTCCATACGGGGCGGTGCTGACGTTGCGACTTTGCGAAGCTGAAAGACTTCCGTCGCTTCGCCGCGCCCGCGCAACCTGTGCTTGCCCGCCGGGATCGTTTCGAACTTTTCGTCGAGCCGCGAAACAGTCTCGCCGGAATCGCGATGGCGGTCGCGGTATCTGGTGCGAGCAACTTGCCGAGTTCCTGAAGCCGCTGGCTGATGTTCACGGTGTCGCCGACGATTGTGTAGTTCACGCGATCGGATGCGCCGATATTGCCGACGATGACGGAGCCCGTGTGGATGCCGATGCGGACGTGAAGCGGAGGCCGGCCTTCGCCAGCCGCTTCCAGATTGTCCTTGTCCAGCTCCTCGCGGATCGCCGCGGCGGCGCGGACGGCCGCGGCGGCATGGCCCTTCAGACGATCCGGCGCGCCGAAGAACGCCAGCATGCCGTCGCCCAGGAACTTGTCGACAGTACCGCCATGTGCATCGACCGCGCCGCACAGGATCGCGAAGTGGTGGTTCAGCAGCCTGGCCGCGGCTGCGGCGTCCATCTGCTCCGACAGCGTGGTGAACCCGACGATGTCGGTAAACATGACGGTGACGACCGCTTCGCGCGGTTCGGCGATGCCGATCTCTCCGGTGCGCACCAGCTTGGCCACCAGCGAGCGCGGAATATAGGTCGAGAATGCACGCAGACCGATCAGCATGGCGTTGAAGGCCGAAGCCTGGTTGTCCAACTCCAGAACCCTGCTGCGCGGCAGCGGAGTCACGCCGTCGAGATCGAAATCGGCAACGCGCATGGCCTGGCCGGCGATCGCCTGGATCGGTCGCGACAGGCGGCTGCCAAGCAGGATCGCGACGATGACCGCCACGGCCATCGCCCCAAGACCGAGCAGGGCCGATCCCAACACGCGCTCGATCTCCTTGCTGATCTGACTGGTCTCGAAATACGCGCCGAGCGTCCAGGGCTCGTTGCCATACCTGCGATCTTGCGGGTGATGGCGATGTAGGTGGCGTCGCCGCTCCACTCGGACGCATTGTCCACGCTGCGGTCGATCTCGGCGATTTCTATGTCGCGGGCGCGGCGCGTGTCGAAATCCCGCTCTACCTTCCGCGCGCTATAGGCGGTCAATACCGGATCGCCATACGTGGCCAGCGGCGTCAGCGGCAGGACGCCGTTCTTCAGAGCGTCGGGATCGGCCAGCCTTTGGTCGGCGAGCACGCGGTCTTCGCCGTCGAGAATGAAGGCATGCGTGCCAAATCGCGATGATAGCTCCCGCGTGATATCGGACAGTTTCTGCAATTCGACCGCCGCGATCACCCAGGCCTGCGTCACGCCATCACGTGCCAGCGGCACTGAGACATGCGCGTACAGGCCGAACTCGTTGGCTACGAATGCCCCCCATTGCCTGCCGCCGACCCGTCTGCGTTGTTCGAGGGCGGCGCGGACTTGGGGCGACTTCTCGGGCTTGGCCGGAAAATGCTCGATCGCGCCCGTTGCAACGTTGTTTTCGACGGAGCGCGCGGCGCCGCGGCAGACCAGGTCGGGGGTGCAGATCAGCATCGCCTCGACCCCCGAGGCGGTAGCCAGAGCACCGGCAACGGCTGCAGACATCGCCTCGTCGTCGATCTGGAACTCGCCCTGGGCATACAGCTGCGCGATGCCGTCGACCGCGTTCTCGGCGTCCCCCATCTCTGCGCGCAGCGAGTCCTCCATCGCATCGATCAGGAGTGTCGACTGGGCGCCGAGCAAGTCGAACGTGTTGCGAAAATTGGCGCCGACCGACAACGCGAGCACGCCCCCGACCGACAGGAATACGAGGCTGCCAAAACTCAACGCCATGATGACCGCAATAGGGATGCGACGCCGCTTCTTTTCGGGGCGGGCCAGACGCACAGGTTGTGCGGACGTGCTCATGCAGCGAGTGTCGCAATGCGCCACCGAATTGCAAGCCCCGTGACGCCTTTAAAGAGGGCGCGCCCCGAATGCACGAGCCTCCTTGCTTCCGTGCCTAGCGCATCACCCGAATGTCCACTTCGGAAGGTGTTTCTCAACTTCTGCTCATGGCGGCCCGTTCCGGTTCAAATCGATCGCAGCAATGTGAGGCTTCCACCCAACCGTTGCTCATCCATGGCAGCCGCAATGAACGGCTATTCACAAAGCGGACCTTTGGTGAGGACAGAAATTGCCGCTTGCCCCGATGCAGCCATGGAAGGAGAGTCCATGTCAGGACGCACATCAGATCAGGATGGTGCAGGGAGGCTCGGCGGACCCCGACACCTCGACTACGACTCCACGGCGGTGCAATTGCGGTGCGACTACGATCCGCGCCACGCAAGCCTCCCAAGCCGTTGGCTATTGTCATTGCATTTTGGCTGGCGGCGGATCGAGCCATAGCAAATCCGCCTCCAGCTCGCGCCAGTCCTTGCTATGTGCGCGACTTGATAATTGATGCTAATTCCAACGGAACCATAAACTGCCCCAACATACAATTTCGCTAAAATGCCCCGGAACCTATTGCTGCTCTGCGTCTTGACTCGCCGTCGGAGGGTGCATGCGTAACGCCACAGACGGGCTTTCTTTCATTGAGTTCCAGTCGCCGACGCTGGTCGAGAATGCGCCCGAGGGCGGCGAATGGCTTCATGAGATCAAGTACGACGGCTACCGCACCGAACTGATCATTGAGGGCGGCAAAGCGAGAGCCTTCACGCGCCGTGGCTACGACTGGTCGCACCGATACCGACGAATTGTTCAAGCGGCGGCGGGCTTGCCGGTGAAGGCGGCGATCATCGACGGGGAGGCTGTCGTTCTCGGCGACACTGGCCTGCCGGACTACCAAGCGTTGGAACGGGAGTTGAGCAACCCAGACTCGCCGAGGCTCATCTTCTACGCATTCGACCTGCTGCACCTCAACGGGCGCGATCTGCGGCAGCAGCCACTGGTAAGGCGCAAGGCAGCCCTAGAGAAGCTGCTGAAGAACTCAGCCCCGACACTGACCTACGCCGAACATCTGGAGTTGGGCGGCACGGACGTGTTTGAACATGCCTGCCGGATGGGGTTGGAGGGCATCGTCTCCAAGCGCACCGATGCCACCTACCGCTCAGGGGTCCAGACGAGTTGGCTCAAGGTGAAGTGCATCAAGAGCGACACTTTCCCCATCGTGGCATTTGTCGAGAAGCTGGGCGCTCACCCGCGCCGCATCGCATCCCTCTACATCGGTCGCCGCGAGGGCGACCGACTGCTCTATGCCGGGAAGGCCCGCAGCGGCTATACCTTGAGCGTTGCTCAATTGGTTCGAGAGCGGCTCGACCCGCTGATCATCAGCAAGTCGCCTCTGTCAGAGCCCATCGTGAAGCCGAAGGCGACGTGGGTCAGACCAGAGGTGCTGGCCGAGGTACAGTTCAGCGGCGTCACTGATCGCGGCGTGTTGCGCGAGGCAGTATTCAAGGGTCTGCGAGAAGACCTCGTGGCGATCCCGGCCAAGCCTCCGGCGCCATCAAAGCGACGTGGGCCAGCCCAGGAACATGGCATTCCGAGGGAGAACATCCTGCAATTGCTGCCCGACGCGGTCTCGCCCTCCAAGGAAGAGCTTGCGCGCTACTGGCAGAGGGTTGCCGATTACGCACTCGTCCATCTCGGCCACCGACCGCTGAAGCTGGTCCGCCATGCTCTCGGGGCAACCTTCTACCACAAGGGCGCGCTGCCGAAGATCCCCGCAGCAGTGCATCAGTTGCGCGTTCAAAAGCGCGAGGGTGGCGAAGGTGTGCGCGTGTGGGTGGACGACCTTGCCGGCTTGCTGGGGCTGGTCGAGATGGATGCGGTAGAGCTGCATCCCTGGAACGCTACTGTTGACGACATCGAACATGCCGACCGGGTTGTTCTGGACCTTGATCCGGGCGAGGGGGTCGAGTGGGACAAAGTGATCGAGACCGCGCTAACGCTCCGCGACATCATGGAAGCGGAAGGTCTGCAGAGCTGGCCGAAGGTGACGGGCGGCAAGGGAATTCACCTGATGGCCCCACTTGAGACGAAGATCACGCACGACAATGCCCGGCTCCTTGCCCGATCGTTCGCCAAGCGCCTCGCTGAAGCCCATCCTGATCGCTATCTGCTCTCCGCCGCGCCGGCAGCCCGAAAGGGCCGCATCTTCATCGACTACCTTCGCAATGGGCGCGGCAACACGGCGGTCGGCGCCTTCTCCCCACGAGCGCGACCCGGCTTCCCAATCGCCCGTCCCGTGACCTGGAGCCAGGTCGAGGCAGCCATCCGTCCAGATGCGTTCACCATTGACCGTCCGTTTAGGGCGGCTGCCAGAAAAGCAGCGTGAGCAATCTCGCAGCGCATTCTATTAGCAGTGGGCGAAGACGCCCAGCGATTCCGCCGAACATTCGATCATGTCAACTACTTGCCGGACGGGTCGATCTCTATCCAGGCGGGCACATGATCACTCGGCTTTTCCCAGCCTCGCAGGTCAGCGTCCACGCCCGCGTCACGTAACCTGTTCGAAAGTGATGGGCTGACGAGGAGGTGGTCCATCCGGAGGCCGGAACTCCGATCATAACCGCCTCGGTAGGAGAAGTTCCAGTACGTGTAGATGCCTTTCTCCGGATGAATGCAGCGGACGGCATCCATCCAGCCATTGTCTAGCATTTCGGCGTAGGCCTGCCTGCTCTCCGGAAAGTAGACTGCATCGCCTGTCCAACGTCTCGGCACCACGGCATCGATCGGCGTTGGCACGACGTTGTAGTCGCCGCACAGAACGCTTGTGATCCCCTCCTTAAGCAGTAGCTGGCCGTAGCTGATCAGACGGTCGAACCAGTGGAGCTTATAGTCGAATTTCGGGCCGGGCGCTGGATTGCCGTTGGGCAGGTAGATGCACCCCACGACGATCCCATCCACCTCTGCCTCGATATACCGGCTGTGAGTATCGTCAGGGTCACCCGGCAGGCCGCGTCGACGCTCCAGGGGCTCCTTTCCCCGTGCGAGTATAGCTACACCGTTGTAGGACTTTTGCCCGTGCCAGATCGCGCCATAACCGGCGTTCCTGACGGCTTCCGCGGGAAATTTCTCATCCGAAGTCTTCAATTCTTGAAGGCACACGATGTCATAGTCGGTCTGACCCAGCCACTTGATGAGCAAGGGCAGGCGACCGTTCACGCCGTTGACGTTAAAGGTTGCGATACGGGTCATCCGAAGTTCTCAACAACCCTTGGCGATTTGAGCATGGAAGGCTCAGATGTTGATGCTTGCATCATGGCGGCAAAGGGAGTGTCGGCCGAATTGAGAAACTGACCCCCTGACGAAATGAAGAACTGACCCCCCTCGGTTATGAGAGGAGGCATGGATGACGATTGGGATTTCGGCGATTCCTGCATTGTCGAGAACGATGCAGGGAGAGGAGATGCTTGAGCCTGAAGAGGTGGCAACGATGCTGCGGCTGCATGAGCTTGGCTGGGGGCGAAGCGACTGGCGAAGGAATCCGATATGGCCGAGCCACAGCTCTCAATTCGTAGCGGCAAGGCGGGCGATCTTGCGAAGGGTTGAACCGAAGCACGGCTCGATCTTGTGGACCACATCGGCCATGGGTCTTGTCCGACCGGACCCGCAGCTTGTGCTGGACGGCGTCCTTGCCCTTGCCCGGCAGGTCGGCCGACTTCGTCGCTCGTCGTGCGAAAGACGTCCGCAATCGTGCGCGGAGCGAAGAAGCCAATGTGGGAGTACTGGACCAGTGCCATTCTCACTGCCTAATCACAAAATGCCTCATAACCTGACGAGATATAGCGTCAAAATGGCATATCTTTGAAAGAAGAAGCTGATAATGGGGAATAATAAACCGTGACCATGCGGTGTTTAGCTGGTCTATTCACCGCAGAAATTGCGGCAAATGATCTTGCATATGCCGTTTGTCGCTCGGCACTGGCCAAGTCCATCGGGCTCAAGGCGACGCCGGCGCGCGCTGGTGAGCTACCGCATCAGTCCGTGACGGATTGATCAAACGCGCGAAAAGGGCGCTGGCCTTCGAGTGGTAGCGCGAAACCTGAACAGCCTCTGCGCAGACATCTCAATGAAGGCAAGCACATCAGCCAGGCTGCTGTATTGCGGCAAGCTTCCAGTCACCGCCGTTCTGCCGCGTAAAGGTCCACAGTTCGGCCGTCTCCGTCGGCTGATCGGCCTGGCCCTCAACGATCTTGCCACTGATGCGGTCGCGGGTCACGTCGCGAGACTCATAGCGCAAAGCAGCCGTCGCGTAGTCGCGATCACCCTCCCGCCAACTTTCCGCAATATCGGCCTCCAGCAGGCTGACGTCCGACACGTCGTTCCTGACGCCCTTTTTGGCATTGTCGGCAAGTTCCTCGGACAGATAGAACACCATCTCGGGTGTCACCAACCGGCGCAATGCAGCATGGTCCTCGCGCCCGAATGCTTCCTGAACTTCCGTCAGCCGGTGCTGGAACGTGTCCAGATCGGTTTGGGTGAGAGTGATCTCATCGGAAGCATTGTCTTGGTTCGTTCCGCCATATCCTGACCCAATGCCTGGAATGGGGAACGCTGTGGTGTTGCTCGGGTCAGGCCGGGCTGCAGCGCTTCGCCCAAAGGTCCGGGTGCCTCGCGGGGCACCGGCCATAGCGGGTGCCGGGTTTTGCGCCGCCTGCGAGCGGAAAAAGCGGATCGCCAGCATGATCGCGCCGCCGAACAGCAGTACTTGGAGCAAAAGACCCAACATGCCGGCCAAGCCGCCGAACCCATGGCCCAGAAGAACGCCGATCAAACCGCCGAGAAGCAGCCCACGCATCATCGATCCGCCGAGGCCGTTGAAGAAGCCCGGGCGCTGGAATGCCTGCGGCTGACGGGCCGCATTGTTCGTGGCCGCATTGGGCGTCATCGAGCGCTCGACCGGTGCGGCCGGTTGCGGCGCAACTCTGGTCGGCGGGACCGGCTGGAAAGTGCGCATGCCGCGACTGCCGAAGCTGCCGCCACGGCGCGCATCGGCGTGATCCACAGCGACCATGGAAAATGCCAGGAACAACCCCGCAAACAAAACTGCAAACCGCCCCCAACGCGAAATCAGCATAGGCAAGTCCTCAAGTGACACTCTTTCCGCTCATATGGGGTGCGTCGATCGAAATATCAGTGAACTGTCCGGCGAGATATTTTCGGGCGGCATGGTCGGCCGCCCGCCGGTTCACGACGAGAATGTCTGCCCTACCCAAGCGCGATGATCGCTGTTCGACCACGCAGGCTCCCGCACCCGGCCGACCGGAATCGGTCGCGTCAACAGCATCGGTCATGCAAGCCTCTGGTCATCGATGTCCCCGGTGATGATGCCGAGGGTCTCCCGGCGAAGACTCGATTGACATACAGCTTTCCTATGTACTATCAACATATCTGGAAAATCTGCCATACAGGTTTGCCCCTCCTGAACTGGAGATTGCGTGAGCACGGCCGTATCCGCAAAACATTCCGACGCAGCGAGCCTGGTCAGCAATACGATCGGCGAGATCACGCGCCATATCCGCGCGCATGAGCTCGGGCCCGGCGACCAGCTGCCCAGCGAGGCCGCGCTTTCGAGACAATTGAGCGTCTCGCGTACCGTGGTTCGCGAGGCCTTCAGCTCGCTCGCCGCCATGCGGCTTATCGACCTGAGGGCGGGCAGACGGGCTACGGTCGCCGAGCTGGATTATAGCGCCATGTCACTGGTGATCGAGCATGGCGTCCACACCGAGCAGATCACGGTGCAGCAAATCTACGACGTGCGCCGCACGATTGAGACCCGCACCGCCATGCTGGCGGCCTTGCGCAGAACCGCCGACGAAGTGGAAATGATCAGGACGCACGCGCTCGCCATGCGCGAGAATTTCAAACGGCCGGAACAGGTCATGGAGCACGATCTCGCCTTTCACCTCCAAATCGCCAAGGCTGCGAAGAATCCGGTTTTCAGCCTCATCGTCGGCGCGTTCGAGCGCGTATCGCGCCAGACCTGGCCGATCGGCTGGCGGACCCGCCCTTCGGATGCCGAGCAGTTGGCGATGATCCAGATCCATATCGACCTCGCCGAGGCAATCGAGACCGGTGATCCCCAGTCGGCGCGTGACCTGATGGCGAGGCATTTTGACGAGAGCGTCAAGGCCCTGCTGGCGGCCGGCATCGCCTGAGGAGCAGGGGCGCAATGAAGATCACGAAACTGGAAACGCTGCGGCTCAAGGAGCGGCCGAACCTTCTCTGGGTCCTGGTTCACACGGACGAAGGCCTCGTCGGACTGGGCGAGACCTTCTTCATGGCTGAAACCGTCGAGACCTATCTGCACGAATATGTCGCGCCGAGCGTGATCGGGCGCGACCCCTTGCAGATCGACCTGCTTGCCGCCGACCTCGTCGGGTATCTGGGTTTCCGATCGACGGGCGCGGAAGTCAGGGGCAATTCCGCTTTCGATATCGCGCTTTGGGATCTGTTCGGAAAGGCGACGGGTCAGCCGATCGCACAACTCCTCGGCGGGTTCACCAGGCACGAGATCAGGACCTACAACACCTGTGCCGGAACCGAATACATCAAGAAGGCCACCGGGCAGACGACGGCCAACTACGGGCTCGATAAGCCCGGCGACGCCTATGATGATCTGAACGGCTTCCTTCACCGCGCCGACGAACTGGCGCATTCGTTATTGGAGGAAGGCATCACGGCCATGAAGATCTGGCCCTTCGACATGGCCGCCGAGAAAACGCGCGGCCAGTATATATCGCAGCCCGACTTGAATTCCGCGCTGGCGCCATTCGAGAAAATCCGCAATGCGGTCGGCGACAAGATGGACATCATGGTTGAATTCCATTCAATGTGGCAGCTGCTGCCGGCCATGCAGATCGCTCGCGAGCTTGCCCCCTACAAGACCTTCTGGCACGAAGATCCGATCAGGATGGACAGCCTGTCCAGCCTGAAACGCTATGCCGAGGCTTCGCTGGCGCCGATATCGGCTTCTGAAACGCTCGGTTCCCGGTGGGCCTTCCGCGACCTTCTCGAAACTGGAGCGGCCGGTGTCATCATGCTTGATATCAGCTGGTGCGGCGGGCTCTCGGAGGCGCGCAAGATCGCTGCCATGGCTGAAGCATGGCATCTGCCGGTCGCGCCACACGACTGCACCGGTCCAGTGGTGCTCGGCGCATCGACCCACCTGTCGCTGAATGCGCCGAACGCGCTTGTCCAGGAGAGTGTCAGGGCCTTTTACAAGACCTGGTACCGCGACCTTGTGACCGCTTTGCCGCAGGTGAAGAACGGCATGATCACCGTGCCTCCCGGACCGGGCCTCGGCATGGAACTGAACCCGGAGATCGATCGCGCCTTCACGGCGCTTCGACGGGTGAGCGACGCATCTACTCTCTGAAACAACCTGAAGCAGCTTTCTACGGAGGAGGAGAACCATGAAGAAGCTACTTATCTCGGCAGCCTTGGCAGCAGTACTGGCTGGAGGCTCGGCAATCGGCTCACGCGCACAGGAGCCGATGAACATCGTCTTCACGCATCATTCGTCGGCGTCGAACCCGTTCTGGCAGGCGGTGAAGAAGGGGTTTGACGACGCCTGCGCCAAGATCCAGGCCAATTGCCAGATGGTCTTCACGCAGACCGAAGGCTCGATCGAGCAACAATCGGCCAACATGCAGGCGGCACTCGCGGCAAAACCGGACGCGCTGATCACCTCGATCGTCGACAACAATGCCTTCGACCAGATCATCGCCGACGCGCGCGCTGCCGGCGTCACGGTCATCGCGTCCAACGTCGACGACACCGAGGGTGCAGCCGGCAATGCCCGCCAGGCTTTCATCGGCCAGGGCTTCATTCCCGCCGGCTACGAACTCGGCAAGAAGATGTCCGAGTTCTTCCCCAAGGAAGGCAAGATCAGGGCGCTCGTCGGCGTCTCCGCGCCCGGTCAGAACTGGTCGGAACAGCGCGCTGCCGGCGTCATGAAGTTCCTTGAGGAATACAAGGCCGCGAATGCCGGACGCGAAGTGGTCATTGAACGGCTCGACACCGGCACAGATGGCGCCGTCGTCGCCGATCGTGTTGGCGCCTATCTGTCTGCCCACCCGGACACCACGGTGTATTTCGACACCGGCCTTTGGCATGCCTACGTGGCCCAGGTCCTGATCGATCGCGGCATTGAGCCGGGCAAGGTGCTGATGGGCGGCTTCGACATCGTCTCGGAAGTCTTGCAACAGATGGAAGCGGGTTACATCCAGGTCCAGGTCGACCAGCAGCCCTACATGCAGGGCTTCATGCCCGTGATGGAAGCCTATCTCGCCAAGAACGTCGGTCTGCTGCCGGCAGACATCGACACCGGCAAGGGCATCATCGTCAAGGAAGACGTGCCAAAGCTCAAGGAACTGGCCGCACAAGGCGTGCGGTAGGCGCGAAGCCGGCGTCCTCTCCTCGTTCTTTACGCGGAGAGGGCGAGGGCGAGGGCGAGGGCCAGGGAGCAAGGCCTCGGGCGTCGGCTCCGTCCCATCCTCCAACGGCATCTCCCTTGTCGAGGGCGGTAGAAGACAGACTGCCGCCATCCCCTTGCCGATGCGACAAGCCAGCGCAAACAATCCCAAGCCGGAGCGAATGATGAAGCGCTTGATGAAGATTTATCTGGAGAAGCCGGAGCTTGCGGCGGTCGTGTTCCTGCTCCTCCTCCTCCTCGTCTTTCAGATTCGCTCGAACGGCGTATTTCTGAACACACAGAACGTGCGCGGAATGCTTGGGCTGCTGCCTGAAATGGGGCTGGTCGCGATCGGTGTGACCCTGCTGATGATATGCGGCGAGTTTGATCTTTCCGTAGGCTCGGTATTTGCGCTGACCCCGATGACCATGGCGGTGATCCTGGCGGCAGGCGTGCCGTTCGCGCCGGCCTTTGCCGCCGGGCTCGCCATTGCCGCCCTGATTGGCTTCTTCAACGGGTTCATAACGATTCGTTTCGCGATACCAAGCTTCATCACCACGCTTGGCATGCTGTTCATCGCGCGTTCGCTGACAGTGGTAATCTCCGGTGGCTTCCCTCCTGTCATCCCGGCCAACGCTCTGCCCAAATGGCTGTTTACGATCTATGTGGGGCCGGGCGACCTCTTTCGCATGTCGTTCTTCTGGTTTGTCGCCGTGGCAATCCTGGCGACGGTGCTTCTGTCGCGCACGAATTTCGGCAACTGGGTGCGCGCCACCGGCGGCTTTCTGCCCGCCGCGCAATCGATGGGCATCCCGACGGCCCGGGTGAAGGTCGCCTGCTTCATGATCTGTTCGGTGCTCGCCGGCTTTGCCGGCACCATTCAGGTGATGCGGCTCGGCGCGCCGCTGCCTTCGATCGGCGAGGGGCTGGAGTTGCAAGCTGTGTCGGCTGCCGTCATCGGTGGCGCCTCGCTGACTGGCGGCATTGGCACCATCTTCGGCGGCATCATCGGGGCTGCCCTGATCCGCGTCATCGACAACGGACTGGTGCTGAGCCAGGTTGACGCCAACTGGTTCAAGATGGCAATCGGCTTCCTGACTATCTTCGCGGTCGTCGTGAACGCCTGGCTTCGAAAGCGGGGCAGGGCAATGAAGGTGGAGACCTGATCATGGCGGCACCCATCATCGCGATCAAGGGACTCCAGAAATGGTATTCCGGCGTCCACGCCTTGAAGAACGTCACTCTGGACATTTATCCAGACGAGGCGCTGGGCCTTGTCGGCGACAACGGCGCCGGCAAATCGACGCTGATCAACATCCTGTCAGGCACCCAAAAGCCCGATGGCGGCGAGATCAGGATCGAAGGTGAACCGGTCCGCTTCTCGAACCCGCGCGACGCCATGAATCGCGGCATCGAGACGATCTACCAGTACAATTCGATGGTCCCGACCATGACCATCGCCCGCAACGTTTTCATCGGACGCGAGCCGGTGAAGGGCTCGGTTTTCGGCATCGGCATCCTGGACCAGAAGCGCATGCGTGACGAAAGCGTCAAGGCGATCGCCGACGTCGATCTGCATCTGAGATCGCCCGACGCGCTGGTCGGCGAACTGTCGGGCGGCCAGCGCCAAGGCGTGGCGATCGCCCGGGCCATGCACTTCAAGTCGAAAGTCATGATCCTCGACGAGCCGACCAATCATCTCTCGGTCAAGGAGACGCGGAAGGTGATCGGCTTCGTTCGCGCCCTCAAGGCCCAGAACATCACCAGCGTCTTCATCAGCCACAACATGCATCATGTTTTCGAATGCTGTGACCGGGTCGTGGCCATGGCGCGTGGAGAGATCGTTCTCGACAAGCGGATCGGCGAGACTTCGATCGAGGAAATCCACGAGGTTCTGTGACGCGAAGAAGCGATCACTCGCGAGCCGCTCTGCTGGTAGAGGTCAGTCTGCGCTACGGCTTTTCCGCAAGGATCGCCTCAGCGGTTTTCTCGTCGGTGATCAGCACATCGACGACTCCCAGACGCAACACGGCGCGCAGCACCGGAACCTTGTCGAGGCCGCCGGAGGGCAAGATCACAGTGTCGACGTCGCGCAGATGTTCGGGGGCGAGGCCGATGACACGGCTGTTTAGCGGGTGATCGACGAGTTGTCCGTCGGCGCCGATCCAGTGGCCGCAAATATCGCCGACGGCTCCGGCTTCGCGGAGCGATCTGAGATCATCGTCTCCTACCAGTCCGATCCGAAAGATGGTGGCGTCCTTGTGCACCGCGCCCACCGAAACGAAAGCGGCGTCAACGTCGCGGGCATGGGTGAAGGCGTCTTCCAGAATAGACTGGCGCATAAGCAGATCGCGCGTGGCCTCCGTATCCGTGAATACCGGTGCTGCGATGTAGAAGCATTCCGCATCGAAAAGCGCCGCGAGCCGCGAGGCGATTTCATAGATGTTGATCGCCGATCCACGCGTGAGCCCGCCAAGCAGGGAAACGACCGACATCCCTCTGACGGGGCGTACGGTCACTGACCGCAGACTAAGCTGGAGCGTCCGTCCCCATCCCACGCCCACCGATATCCCGTCACGGATTCTATGCGACAGGGCTTCACCGGCAGCGGCTGCGATCACCTGTGGCACCAGGGCGGGATCGGGCGGTGTCGGAACCACGATTGGGTCGGAAACGCCATAGGCGTCCCGCAGCCGGTGCTCCAGCTCGATGCAGTTCGCCACCTTGGAATTGATGCGAATCTGAACGATCCCCCGCTGACGGGCATGCGCCAGCATCCGGTTGACGCGAAGGCGGGTCAGGCCAAGAGACTTGGCGATTTGCGCCTGCGTCAGGTCACCGACATAAGCAAGCCAGGCGGCGCGCACGAGCAGCCCTTCCTCGCGATCGGCCGTGACGGAACTCGTTACGGCTTGGCGGCCGTCGCGTTTCTTTCGTGCTGGTTTCTCCATCAGATCATCCTGTCCACTCCGCGGCAGCGGGTCCCGAGCGGGTTCGGCGGAGCCATGTGCTCATCGATATGAGGCATCAATCGAGTCTCCCGGCTCCGCTAGCCTCGATGATAGCGGTCGAAGGACAAAACCAGCGGAGCATCATGGCAAATTGCGTCGATGATGGCCCTCGTCAGCGGCAGGCGATCGTGGGGAAGTACACCCCGGGCCATCATATTCTTCAAAGTCGGACCAAGGTCCAGCGCCAGTTGCGCGCCCTCGACCGTGTCCGAACTCATATGTTCGCGCTTCGCCACGGAATAGGGCAGGCCGCGGCCGAGCAGGCGCCCCATGCGACCGTTACGGCCCGCCTGGCAGGTCACATAAAGATCGCCGGAGCCGGCCAGCCCCAGCACTGTTTCGACCTTTCCACCCAGAGCTTCGACCAGAATCGCCATCTCGGCGAGGGACTGCGAGAATAGCGACGAGGCAAGATTGTGCATCAGTGCGCCATTGGGCGCCTTGCCGTCGCGCTCGAGCAGCCCGACGGGAGCTCCAACGGCGAGTGTGTAGAAATTCTTGAACGCAGCGCAGATCTCGACGCCGACGAGATCGGATGACGATCGCGCATGATAGAAAGGCGCGCGCAGAATGCGGGACGCCGCGGCGACCTGGTCGGGATCATGCCCGGCCACGATCACAGAGGTGTCGCGCTGCGTCGCCAGTTCGCCGGCAATGCACGGTCCGCCGACGGCCATGACCGGGACAGACAAGCCAGTGCGTTGCTCGATCTCGTGGGCAAGCAGATGTGGCAGGATTTCCACGCCTTCGTCGCTTGCCGCAAGTCCTTTCGTAATCATCAGTATCGGCACGGGCGACTTGATGTTTTCTGCAATGCGGTCGATCGCCCAAGGAATGCCGGCCGACGAGACGCCGAGTACAAGCAGATCGGGTCCATCGTTCATCGCCGCAGCGAATTCGGTCCAGGAACAGGCGGTTACCACATCAGGCAGAGCGATGTTGAGGCGTGGGTGATGACTTGTGCTGGCCACCGAGCCGACGATCTCCCCATCGAGATGGGTCCCGACAAGAGTGATGCGGTTACCAGCGTGAGCGGCCGGAAGCGTCATGGCAGAGCCCATGACGCCGGCGCCGAGGATGATGATCCGCGCCATTCAGCTTCTTCCCTTGTCCAGCCGCTCGCCGCTACCTTGGTCGAACAGGTGGATTCGCTCAGGCGCCGGCTCCAGATGGATCACAGTTCCAGGAGAGACTTCCATACGGTCGTGCAGCACCGAGCAGATTGCAGCGTTGCCCATGCTGGCAAAGATGTGGATTTCGGGGCCAGTCGGCTCGACAACCGTAATCCTCGCCGGAATGCCGCGCCCGTCGGCCACTGGTCGAAGATGTTCGGGGCGAATGCCGTAGATCACCTTTTGGCCGGGCCGGACCGCAGCCCCTGGCGGCAGCGGGAGGGATAGCTCGTCGGTCCGCACCACCCAGGCGTCGCGCTCGGAAGCCACCTCGCCATGGAACATGTTCATTGCGGGCGAGCCGATGAAGGAGGCGACGAAGAGGTTTGCCGGGCGATCGTAGACATCGAGCGGGCGCCCGATCTGCTCGATATGGCCGTCGCGCATAATGACGATGACATCGGCCATGGTCATGGCCTCGATCTGGTCATGCGTGACATAGACTGTGGTGGTCTTCAGCCGCTGGTGGAGCTCCTTGATTTCGGTGCGCATCTGCACCCGCAGCTTGGCATCGAGATTGGACAGCGGTTCGTCGAACAGGAACACAGTTGGGTCCCGCACGATGGCGCGACCCATGGCGACGCGCTGCCGCTGGCCGCCCGAAAGCTGGCGGGGATACCGTTCCAGATAGGGTGTCAGGTTGAGGATCGACGCCGCCCACCCGACCTTCTGTTTGATTTCTTCGTTGGGGCGCTTCTTCAACTGCATGGAAAAGGCCATGTTGTCGAAGACGGTCATGTGCGCGTAAAGCGCGTAATTCTGGAAGACCATCGCGATATTGCGGTCTTTGGGATGGAGCATGTTGACGACCCTGTCGCCTATGGCGATCTCACCGGACGTGATGGGCTCGAGACCGGCTATCATGCGCAACAGAGTGGACTTGCCGCAGCCGGACGGCCCCAGCAGAACGACGAACTGGCCATCCTCGATCGAGAGATCGAGTCCATCGATAATCGAGAGGGCGCCATAGTCCTTCTTTATGTTGCTGATGGTGACAGACGCCATAAATTGCTACCCTTCGATTGCCCTTGCCGGTTGGATCTCATTTTCGCCATGCGAGCGATTGGCGATCGGATGCGCTCTCACCATTCGCTCTCCAGAAACTCTTCCAAGAGTCCCGCATCGGCGGCCAGGTTGACAAAGGACCATCGGCCGCGGATTTCCCGCGAATAGCGAATGGCGTCGTGCCAAAGCGCGCGCGGCAGGTCTAGTTCCGCGCCGGTGACCGGCCCTCCCGCAGCCTTGAGTGCTGCCTCCATGCGGGCGACCGGCATTGCCATGGGCCGAACCTCCTGGCACAGCGCCGGCCAGATTTCCGCAAGCCTGCGGTTGAAGATTTCCGACTGGCTGGCGTCGAGTGCCGTCTTCTTCATCTCGGCAATGCAAAGTGGTCCAAGCTGCGCGCCATAACGGGCCAGCATCGCCGCCTCGTCGATGGCGGTCGGCTTCACCTGCGGCGGCTTTTCCATGTCCAGCAGCCGCGCTTGCAGCCGCGCCATGACCAACGAGGCAACCCCCACCTGCTGGCCGTGCGTGGTGCCGGGATGATGGTCTTGCGCGAACATGTCGACCCAATGGGAAATCTGGTGCTCTCCCATGGACCCGGGATGGGAAACGCCGGCAAAGCACACGCCCATCGAGCACAGCGTCAGGACGCGCTGGAGATGCCCGACAGCGGTGACGTCATGCCTGGCAAGGCCAGGCGCATGGGCCAGCATCGGCTCCTCATCGCCCGCCTGCAGCTGGTAGGGCACCTCGGAATAGTAAGTGTCGAACAGCCGATGCGAAGCCCACCAGTCGATCTGGGCCGTGGAGCGGCAGAGGCTGTCGCCAAGCCCGGCGGCGCTGAGCCAGGCGGGCGCTGCGGCCGACACGCCAAGGTCCAGGAAGATGCCCCGGGGCGCGTGTGAAGGCAGCGAGATCTTGAGCCCGGAGGCCAAGGTCACCGACGCTGTCGAGGCGCCGTAGCCATTCATCGAGGCGGCCGTGCCGAAGACGGCATAGGGTCGCTCGTCGAGGAAGGTTGCATGCTTGCAGCTGTCATTGAGGACGCCCGACCCGACGGCCACGACCCCTTCGGCGTGACGTGTCTTCTCCCTGACCATCTGGATCGTCGCCTCATCACAGTCGAGGCCGTCAGGCAGCACGATTTCGTCGATGTCGGCGATGGCACGCAGCGCCTTCGCGACGCGCCTGCCCATCACATCGACGGTGTTGATATCGGAGACCACGGCGATGCGGCTGCCTAGCTTCAGCGGCGCAACGAGATCCGCCTCGCGGCCTTCCGTCGTCTCCAGCAATTCGATCGTCTGGAACGGCAGGACCGCGGCCGCGCCTGTCTTGGGATCTGTCCAGCGTCCAGCGACAACGTCCTCGATCAACGCGTTCCAGTTGGTCGTTTCAGCCATGATCGGCCTCCATGAAGGCCGCGAGGCGTTGGTTCCAGGCTGCAAGCGTTGGCCAAAGATCAGCATGGATCGCAAGAAGTTCGGCGTAGAGCGCGGCCCGTTTCGTGTCCGGTTCGAAGGTTTTGGCCGGCTCGCTGGCCATTGCGAGCGACGCTTCGGCGATGGTCGAAAACCAGCCCACCCCCTTTGCCGCCGCCATCGCCGCGCCTAGCGAGGAGGCTTCGACGGTCGTCGAACGTTTTACGGGACGGCCGAGTGCATCCGCCAGAATCTGCATCCACAGGTCGGACTTCGCTCCTCCGCCGATGGCTATGAACTGGTCGATAGTCTGGGCGGCAGCCGCAGCCGCCCGCTGACTTGTCGCGGCCTGATGCAGCGCTATGCCTTCCAGCACGGCGCGATAGATGTCGCCGCGGCGGTTCGAGCCCGAAAGCCCGGCAATCACACCACGGGCCGCACTGTCCCAGTGTGGGTCCATGACGCCCTGCCAGTAGGGCAGGAGCATTATGCCGCCTGCGCCGATCGGGCTGGCAGCGGCTTCGGCCTCGAGCGCCTCCAGGGCATCGCTTGCGCCATGCAGATCGACGCCAAGCATCTCGCGTGCCATCCAGTCGACAAGAAAAGTGCCGGCGCGAAGGCACGTCTCATAGATATAGCCATTGTCGGCGACCGCCGTTTCGGTGCGGAAGGCCTGGTCGTGGACGTAGTCCGTGCCGAAGCTGCCGGAGACGACCGCCGTGCCGAGGTTGATGTAGGCGCATCGCGGCTGCAACACACCAGCGCCCGTGCCGGCGCATTGACCGTCGCCGCCGCCGGCGACGATCGGCGTGCCCTCGCGCAGGCCCGTCGAAATGGCCGCTTCCGACGTCAGTTGGCCCAGAACGGTGCCGGGCCGCGCCAGATCCGACATCATGCGCCGGGCGACGCCCGCTGCCTCCAGTATATCGTTCGACCAGTCCATAGCCCGCATATCGAGTATGCCCATCGGGTCGGCGGATGCGGTGGACGTCACCCACCGGCCGCTCAAGCGAAAGACCAGATAGCCGTGGACTTCGGCCATCCGCTCCACGCGGGCAAAAATCTCGGGCTCTTGCTCGCGGAACCAGATCATGCGGTAAAGGCAAGGAATGACGTCCAGCGGCTTGCCGGATATTGCGTGGACGCGTGCCGAGCCGAAACTCTCGCCGAAGCGGCGTGCTTTGCCACGGGCGCGCTCATCGAGCCAGAGTGTCGCCGGCCCGACCGCTTCGCCTTGCTCGTCGAAAAGTCCGAAGCTCTCGCGCTGGTTGGCAATCGCAAGGGCGGCAATGCGTGCCGGCGAAACCGTTGACGTCACGGCGCGCAGCGCTGCGACCGTCGAGGTCCACCACTCGGCCGGATCCTGCTCGAAATAGCCCGAACGCGGGTTGGACATTGCAAGCGGTGCACGAGCTTCGGCCACGGCCAGACCATTGCGGTCCCAGGCGATCGCCTTGGTTGCCGAGGTCGAGGAATCAATGCCGATGACGAGATCAGGAACCATTGCCGCCACGTTGCCAAACGGCGAGGGCGGCCGAAGCCGCCTTCGCCCAAATCACCGACTAGCCGCTAAAGACCGGCGTCCTTGACTTTGCCGTCGACAATGCCGGCAATGGCATCCAGGCATGCCTTGGCATCGCCGCCATAGTCTTGGCCCGTAAGCAACTTGCCGAGCTCAACCGGAATGTCGTTGTTCGACAGATCCGCCCAGATCGGCATGTCCGGCTCGGATCCCATCTGATTGTCGATCGTGTATTTGATCGCGTCGAAATGGCGTGTCGTTCCGGGGCCGACAACAGCCTTCGTCTTGACCCGAGGATCTGTAAAAGAGGAATTGCGCATCGGCGAGGCGCCGCCGCCGAGCGTCGATACCCGCGCCATCACATCCTTCGAGCAGACCCACTGCATGAACAGCCATGCCGCTTCCTTGTTCTTGGAATATTGCGACAGCGAGATCGTCGAGCCGCCCTGGTGGCCGACGGCCGGGATTTCGTTGAAGCCGCAATCGGCAGCGGCGCGACGACCAGGAACTTCCTTGGGCGCGGGCAGGGCCTCGAACAGGCCTTTGACCTTGGAATCGTTGGCATCGAAGCCGGGGAAATCCTCGCCCCAGGTGATTGCCATGGCGGCCTGACCCTGTGTCAGTGCCTGTCCCTGCCCGTCCCAGGTCCAAGTCGTCGCCGACGGCGGCGAGTTCTTGACCAGCTCCTGATAGAATTTGAGCCCGGCCACGCCGCGCTCGTCATTGCCGACAAACTTCTTGTCCTTGTTGAAGACAGAACCGCCATGGCCCCACAATGCGAAGGTCCAGTCGCATTCCAGCGAATAGTGGCCGGACTTCGCCTGGCACGCGGTGCCGAAGATGCCGTTGCTTTTTTCTGCCTCTGTGAGCGCCTGCACGGCCTTGAGGTAGGCGTCGAGGTCTGTCGGCAGCGCAATGTTGTGTTTGTCGAAAAGATCCTTGCGGTACATCAGGATGAAGATCGGAATATCGAATGGAATTCCGCACTGTTTGCCGTTGTACATGGCGATGCCGTCGACCAGCGGCTTGGAGAAATCGTCCCAGTCGAAGTTGGGCATCGCCAGTTCTTTGTTCTGGTCGTAATACTCGCGCGGATCGACGACATCCTGGGCAAATGTCGCCATCCAGGACTGGTCGAGATAGTAGACATCGTAGGTGCCAAGCTGGCCCTGTA
This sequence comes from Mesorhizobium sp. M0185, assembly GCF_040322175.1. Taxonomy (NCBI): domain Bacteria; kingdom Pseudomonadati; phylum Pseudomonadota; class Alphaproteobacteria; order Hyphomicrobiales; family Phyllobacteriaceae; genus Mesorhizobium; species Mesorhizobium sp. M0185. The sequence continues at coordinate 72,294 of NZ_JAMYSY010000014.1, forward strand.
CGTCTTGCGTCGCCTTGGCGAGAACCTGCTCCAGCGGCACGATCTCGACTTCCACCTCAATGCCAGTTGCCTTGGTGAATTCACCCGCGACAAGCTGGTTGGCAACAATCGTTGGCGGCGTCGCTTCCGAAGTGTAGCGGATTTTGGTGCCGGCATATGGTTTGCCGACGTCGGCCAGCCACTTCAGCATATCGGCGTCCTGGGCGCGGGCTTCTTCAACCCCGAGGCCCAGCATCCCCCGACTGGTGCGGCCACCACCTAGCATGGCCGATCCGAAGGCGGAAAAGCCGACACCAGCGAGCGCCATCTTCCTCATGAAGTCGCGTTTGGTTATCCGGCGCGCCGTAAAGTCATTGCAGGTATCGGCGACGAATGTCTTCTTGTCGTGTTCACTGAAGCTCATGATCGTTTCCTCCATTGCGTTTTTGTCGTCGTTCTTCTCGTCTGCGCCTCACTCCTTCAGCGATCCGAGGGTGAGGCCGCGGACCAGATGCCGTTGAACCAGCAGGATAAAGATGAAGCTGGGTATGATCGCGGACGTGCCAAGCGCTGTGATGTAGCCCCACTCGGTCGCGGTCGAGGTGACAAAGGTCGAGATCTTCACCGGCACAGTGCGGATCGACGTTGTCAGGAACAGTGAGAGCAGGAACTCGGTCCACGAAAAGATGAAACACAGCACGGCCGTCGCAGCGATGCCGCCCTTGACCATGGGAAGGACGACGCGTCGGAACGTCTGCCAGCGCGTCGCGCCGTCAATCAGCGCCGCCTCATCAACCTCGCGCGGAACATCGTCGAAGAACGACTTCAAAAGCAGAACCGCCAGCGGCAGGTTGATCAAACTGTGAACGAGGACGAGGCCCGTATAGGTATCGCGCAAGCCGAGATCGCGGAACATGAAGACGATTGGAATGACGATCGCGATTGGCGGCATGAAGCGCTGCGAGAGAATCCAGAACAGGAAGGACTGCTGGCCGCTGAACTGCATTCGCGACAGGCAATAGGCGGCCAGGGTGGCCAGCAGCAGCGTCAGCGCCGTCGATCCGACGGCTATGATGGCGCTGTCGAGCAACGACTGACGGGAATCGTAGGAGCTGGCGCCACCCTTGATTACCCCGGCCGCCTCGCCGCCCTGTTCCATGCCGATGTCGACACGTGAGACGCCAAGCAACGTCACGCGGTAATTGTCCGGCGTCGGTGTGAATCCGACGTAGACCGGTCCGCTGCGGTCGAAGATCGCCGAATAGGGTTTGATGGACGACAGGGCCCACCACGCGATCGGGAACATGAAGATCGCCACCACCAGGACGGCGAGGACGTCACGGGCGATCGTTTGGGCGCGCGACGGCTCCATCAGAACCTCACCTTGAACAGCCTGACGAAGAGGTTCGACACGACGATCAAGACGACGAGCACGATCAGCGACAGGGTCGCGGCATAGGGAAAGTCTCCGGTGAAGTAGATACGGCCAGCGTAGAATGAAAGCGTCTCGGTGGCCGTGCCTGGCCCGCCGGCAGTGATGATGTAGACGTAGTCGTAGATGCGAAAGAGATCGACGCCGCGGATCAGCACCGCGACCGCTATCACCTTGCGCAGCATCGGCAATGTGAGGCGCAAGAACGTCTGGATGCCGTTGGCACCGTCGATCGCGGCTGCCTCGAAAGGTTCCTTCGGCAGCGCCCTGAGCCCTGCCAGGATGATGAGCACCATGAACGGCGTCCATTGCCATATGTCTGCCAGCAGGATCGCCGCCAATGCGGTTCCGGGCTGCGTCAGGATCGGCTGTGCCGGCGAGATCAGGTCGAGGGCATAGAGGTAGAACGACAGGACACCGAAAGAACCGTCCTGCATCAGCAGGAACATCATTCCGGTCACCGCGGGCGGCACCACCAGCGGCAGTGTCATCAGCGCCCGCAGCAGGCCGTAACCTTTGCGATCGGTGTCAAGCAGAAGCGCGATGAGGATGCCGAGCGCAAGCTGAACCGCAAGCGCGACGAAGGTGTAGATCAGCGTGGTTTCCAGCGAATGCCACATACGAGCATCCGAGAAGGCGCGCGTCCATTGGTGGAGCCCGGCGAAGTCAAGCTGACGGGAAACGACATTGCGTTTGTGTAACGACAGCCAGACTGAATAGGCGAGGGGATAGATGCCGAAAACGAGAAGCATCACCGTGATCGGCGCGAGCCAGGGGAAAGGATGCTCGGCCGTCATGAACCGGGGCAGGGCCCATCTAGGCGTTTCGCGGGTCACCGTCACCGTGCTCACGCGCAAATCTCCGCTCGGTCACACAGACGCATCGGCCTTCTCCCTTATCGGCCAGATTGTGCCAACTTGAACTTTTGTAAGTTTGTTGTGCCTTTTGTTAAGAACGTGTCGGACGGCCGCCGAATTGTCAAGTCGGTTCCGTCAGCGCTCCAGGGATCACCGGGTATGGAGTTGTTTTTGGAGGAAACGCCGCCGGCAAATGCCGTGCACCAGCCTCAAACGCGCTCAGGGCCGCCGCCAATTTTGGCAGCCCGGAAGGCTACGAAAGCATCGAGGAGATCGGGAGGACAACCCGGGCGCTGTTGGAACTCGCCTTAATCCGGCAACAGGATCTGAAGCTTTACGTCCGCCGGCCGGGCTTCGACTGCGCGGTCGAAGGCGGTGATGGAATCTTCGAAGGGGAAGGTCGCCGAAATGAGTGGCTTTAGGTCGACCCGGCCCGACCCCATCAGCGCGATTGCCCGCTCATATTGGTGGGCATATCGGAACACAGTCTCGATGCGGACTTCCTTGGTCGAGGCGGTGGCGACATCGAATGCGATCGGCGCCACCGGCAGGCCGACCACCACTACCGCGCCACCGGGCCGCGGCAGATCGAGCAGGGTCTCCCATGCCTTGGACGAGCCCGAGCATTCAAACACCACGTCGGCGCCCCAGCCATCGGTCAGGCGCTTTACCTCCGCCGCCAGGTTCTTGTCGCGCACGTTGACCGGGATCACGCCTTGATAGCCGCCGGCAATGTCGAGCTTGGGTTGGGCGAGATCTGCAACAACGGCGCGGGCGCAGCCGCCGGCGAGCGCCGCGATCGCCACCATCGTGCCGATCGGCCCTGCGCCAATCACCACCGCCGTGTCGCCCGGCGCGATCTTTGCTTTGGCAGCCGCCTGCATTCCGACGGCGAAGGGCTCCACCATGGCGCCTTCGGCGAAGCTGACATTGTCGGGCAGTTTGAAAGTGTAGTTGGCGGGGTGGACGACATAGGGCGTCAGCACGCCGTGGATCGGCGGCGTTGCCCAGAACCTGACCGCTGGATCGATGTTGTAGAGGCCGAGCCGGCTCGCCCGCGAATTGGGATCGGGGATACCCGGCTCCATGCAGACGCGGTCGCCGACCTTCAGATGCTCGACGCCTTCCCCCGTTTCGACGACGGTGCCGGCGGCTTCATGGCCCAAGACCATCGGCGCTTCGACCACGAACGGGCCGATGCGGCCATGCGTGTAGTAGTGCACGTCGGAGCCGCAGATGCCCACCGTATGGATCTTGAGGCGAACTTCGCCCGGGCCGACGGTCTGTGGCAGATCGATATCACGCAGCTTGAGTTCGTGTTGGCGTTCAAGGACAAGGGCGCGCACGTTCGTCATCGACGTAGTCTCCTCTAAAGCTTATTGTAGGGGCCTTCGTGACCTTACTTGCACTCGGCGCGTTCATCATAGCCGCTCGTTCACGGCTTCAAAATCCAGCTCGGAAAACAGGGGTGTTGCCTGATTCCGACTATCCGTACCAACTTCCCGGCCAAAGGACTTTGAAGGCCGGCCATGCCGCTGCCGAATGCCCTCGGCGGAATGAAATAGTCGTTCGCCCCGAGACTCCCCACTCCCCAGCCTCCAAGCCAGCAGGCCGGCATCGGTCAGTCATCAATAGGGGTCCAGCAGGTGCGCGATACCCGACACTACATGCCATGGAAGGCTTGCCCAATCCGCTTCTGGTCGATGCGGCCCACCAGGAGAATGTCCGCTATCATTTTTTGGGCGCCAGAAGTTCCTGGTTCGCTTCCGGCCCATAATGCTGCCGGGCGGCAATGCGCTTCATTAACGTCATTCTCCATTCGAAGCGCTCAGGCCGGAAGCTGCCGTGCGTAAGACGCCACGTCATTGCCCGCCGCGGATAAGTTTGTAGCTGGACAATATTGGCCAGCCGGGCGATCCCGGCATTTGGCGTTGCTTCGGCGAGTCAATACTGAGCCTGCGCTTACGCGCCATCCTTCTCGACAAGACCAACGGCTGGACCCGATCGAGTGCAAACGGGTTCAGTTGGTGCTGGTTGTGGCGGTGAACCCGCACTGCTTCTGTTCCATATCGATCTGCTTCGTGATGCGGACGGCGTTCTGTGCGTAGGCCTCCGTCACGGAGCCACTATTCACAGTCTTGTCCTTCAGCGGGCTCACGCCTGCGCAGAGGTGGAAAACATGCGGCTCGGTGGACTTCGCGGCTCCGTTTTCGGGCGCGATCCAGTAAACGACATCCTGACCGGCGGGGTGGCTCGCGTCCCGCGTCGCCGCCGCCACGGCGGCGGTGTCCGTCGCGATCGCCTGCGCCTGAGCGGCGACATCGGGCGAACAGGCGGTGGTGGGCTGCCCCGACTTGATCTGCGCTGCGCATGCGTTCATATCCTGGGTGTATTGTTCGACCGACGAGGGTTTTAAACTGATCCCTATGACCGTCGCGAGCACGGCCAGCGCAGCGCCGACGCCGCCGGCAACCTTCTTGGTCCGCGGATCCATGTTCTTGTCGGTGAGAATCAGGAAAACCAGCGGGAGGAAGGCAATCAGTGTGATAATTGCGCCGAGCTGGTTTTGGAAGAAGAACCTGGCCGCGTCGGATGCACGAGCCGGATCGTGCCTGTTGGCCGCCTTCCATAGCAAGTTGCCGGCGATTGCGAAAATCGCGATGCCGACCAGAAGGCCGATGACCAGCGGCAGGTGTCCCTGGTCGAACTTGTTCTGGCGAAGCAGCATAATTCCGTAGATCTCGCCGCCAATGGCGACGACCCACGAGAGTGCGGCGAAAAGGCGAAGACGCGTGGCGGAGGACTTCTGGCCCTGCGTCGCTTGCCAATCCTTGGTAACGTCTGGCTTGTTGTCGGTCATTGACCAGATCCCCTGATATCGACACTTCTGCGGGCGGCGTTAGACCAGAAGGCCAACCCGCCCTGCGCAGCGTCATTGAACGAGCGTCACCTACCTCAGCGACGCGTGAGCGCCACGGCAGGCCTCATCTCCATTCATAATTCATATTGCGCACGAGTGAGTCCGTCCATACCCACGCAGGCAGACGCCTATGCGGCGATGGCTTCGTTCTTATTAATCTCTGGCTCGAACTTGACGCTGCCTTCCCTCGCTTCCCGGCGGCGGTCGCGCCATTCCCGACACCAGCCGAAGCGAAGTGACGAGCGATTTTGAACGAGACAGTTCTAACGAGACAAACATTGCGGCAAGATCGACGCGGATAGCGACCGTGGTGTTGGCTTGCATGCTGACCTCCAGGTGATGTTTGGCGACTTCACTCTGGCAGAGCGCTGGTCGCGATTCAGTCGCCGCATGGACGCCAAGCTTGGCCCCGACCCATCTGCATTGATAATAATGCAGATTTGCATTGTCTTATCGCGATGAACAGGAATGTTTAAGATGACAACGTTGACAGTGACGACAAGGGGACAGGTGACGTTCCGCAAGGACGTGCTGCAACATCTGGGCATCAAACCGGGCGAGAAGATCGAGCTTGATCTGCTGCCCGACGGTCGGGCGGAATTGAGGGCTGCACGGTCGAAGGGGTCGTTCCGGGACCTCCACGGGTTCCTCAGAGGCAAGACGAACGGCCGGGTGCTCAGCATCGAGGAGATCAACGAGGCGATAGCGGAAGCGGGCGCTGTGGCCGGGTCCGGCGAGGAATGAGGGTTACGGCCGACACGAATGTGCTGCTGCGCGCCTCTGTCGCCGATGATGAGGGGCAGGCGGCCATTGCCGTCGACCTGCTGGCCAAAGCGGACATCGTGGCGGTGAGCTTGCAGGCCTTGTGCGAGTTCGCCTGGGTTCTGGCCCAGCAGTACCAGACAGAGCGCGAAGATATTGCCGCGGCGATCCGGGCGTTGCTGAACACCGCGAATGTTGTCGTCAGCCGGCCGGCAGTTGAGGCAGGGCTGCCAGTCCTCGATGCCGGCGGCGATTTCGCGGACGGCGTGATCGCTTTTGACTGCGGCTGGTTGGCGGGGAGACTTTCGTCTCGTTTGACCGGAGGGCCGTCAAACTGCTCTCGGCGCGGGGACAATCCGTACAGCTTCTTTTCTAAGTCTTTCCGCGGTGGTCTTTCGCCCTGTGCTGTCGCGTCTTTAGAGGCGCTGCGAGCAATCGGATTCTGTCTGCGGTACGGATGTCAGATCAAGAATGGCGCGGTGAGAGCCGACAATCGCCGATTTCCTGCTGATGGACGAACCGACATCAGCACTCGATCTATCGCGGCAGGTGGAAGTGCTCGGTCTCATGCGGCAACTTGCTCAGGCGCGAGGCATGGTCGTGCTGATCGCCCTGCACGACCTCAATCACGCCCTGCGCTTCAGCGATCAGACAATGGTCATCGCGGACGGCCGGCTGGTCGCATGCGGGTCATCGCCGGACGTCATCACATCCGATCTGCTGCGGGACATTTATCACCTCAACGCGCGCATCGAGCCGTGCTCGCGCGGCATCGGCCATGTCATCGTGGATGGCGTGGCGGATGGGCGCCGGACGGCCATTATGTCGGCAGCGGAAGCCGAATCCGGGATTAGGAGCAGATTCGAAGCGGCAGCCGTTCCGGCCGCGTGACGGCAACCGCATTATGCCGGTTGATCGACGCGCGCACTGATCGACCTGATTCTCTGACCGCTGGTTGAAGGCGACAGTATGCTTGCATTCAGCTCAAGGCGTGGCCGGCCAATCCATAGACCCAAGGCCCATTGTCTTGGCGGTTCAGGAAGCGGCGCCCTTTGGACATGGTCGTAACGGTCTCGGCAATGCCGAGGCCGCTCTGCTGGAGAAACGCGGCAAACACGCCATCCTTCTCGCGGGTGTCGACGCGGGCGAATCGTCCTGCCAGTTCCTTCAGATGCACGGCTGTGAGGTGGACCGCGTCGAGATCGCTGCGCGCGACCATGGGGCCGATCACATGGCCACGTCCGAACTCGCGACACATGGAATAGCCGACGATTTCGCCGCCGCGGCTCAAAGTGCAGATTGAGGCATCCGCTGCGAGCAACGCGAGCAGCCTCTCGCGGTTTATCCCTAACGCGCGCGTATCCAGCGGCGTGATGTCCTTAAGCCTGTCGCTCGACAGCGCCTGCAATTCCCCGTTCAAGGCCGGCATAGTCGGGAGTGTTTGTGGGACCTCCCCCTGGCGCTGGTATACGATCGCCTCGGTCGTGAAGCCGAGTGAAACGTAGAGGGGGTAGGCAGCATGGGTCGCGTTGAGTGCCAAATTGCGATCGCCGCACTGCTCAAGGACTAGGTCCATGAGCCATCGGCCGCCTCCTTGCGCTTGTGTGCGTGGCGTTGTGATCACCAGGCCAATGGTGGCAAAGTCGCCCCCGTGGGGAAACCACATCGCGCTCCCGAAAACGCGTCCAATACCATCAACGGCAACAATGCCGCGGCCGGCACGGCGCAGAAAGTCCCAATCCTTCGGCCGATGAGGCCAGCGGACTGAGATCGACAGCGCGTGCAGTAGCTTGACGTCGACATCATCAATGTCCCGCGCGACCAGTTCGAAGGATTTCAGGCGTACTGATCTCTGCATCTCAATCGATCCGCTCCTTCAACGAATGCGCAAGGCAAGCGGTGTTGATCCTGTCATCGATCGCCATGTCGCGACATACCTCTTTTGCCGCAGCATTATACGGGAAAGCCAGCAGGTTTCGCTGGTTCGAGGTGCTTTTTCGCAATCTTCGGCCAAAGCACGATGCAATTCGGCAGGGAACACTGCTGCCTGCGGATAGGCTGGTTGCACCCGGTGATAGTGTGCAAGCAGAGCGGACCGCCATGAACGTGGAAGAAATCCTCGCGACCCTGGTTGCATTTCCCTCTGTTGTGGGCACGCCAAACGGCGCGATCGTCGATTGGATCCGCGACTACTGTCAGGCAGCCGGAGCCGAGGTGACGGTTCTCCCCGGTCCCGAGGGCGACCGGTCCAACCTTTTCCTCACGATCGGCCCGCGCCAGGGTCGGGGCTACATCATCTCCGGGCATATGGATGTCGTCCCGGCCGGCGAGCCGGAATGGAGCTCGGACCCGTTCGTTCTGCGCCGCGAGGGCGGCAGGCTTTACGGCCGCGGCACCTCCGACATGAAGGGCTTCCTCGCCTGCGCATTGGCGGCGCTCCCAGGACTTGCGGCGATGAACCTGCGGCAGCCAGTTCATCTCGCATTCTCATATGACGAAGAGGCGGGGTGCCGTGGCGTGCCGCATCTCCTAGCCGCGTTGCCGAGCTTATGCGAGAGGCCGCTTGGCGCGATTGTCGGCGAGCCGAGCCGGATGCAGCCTGTGCGCGCGCACAAGGGGAAGGCCGCCGCGCGGCTCGAGGTGATCGGGCGATCCGGCCATTCCTCACGCCCCGATCTCGGACTCAATGCCGTGCATGCCATGGCCGGCGTCATCACGCACGCCGTGGCCTACGGCCGATCCCTCGCCGACGGGCCGCTCGATGACAATTTCGAGCCCCCTTATTCTTCCTTGCAGGTGGGCGTCATCGCCGGTGGACAGGCGGTCAACATCATCGCTGGCCACTGCACAGCCGATATCGAGGCGCGTGCCGTGCCCGGCGTTTCTCCAGCCTCCCTGCTTGAGCCGGTCAAGGCCCGGCTTTTCGCTCTGCGAGACAGCGGCTTCGATGTGGCCTGGCATGAGTTGAGTACCTATCCCGCTCTTGCGCCCGCCAACGGGAGCGAGCTAGCGGCCGTTCTGACGGAGCTGACGGGGCAGGAGCCGCTGACAGCTGTGAGTTACGGCACGGAGGCCGGACTTTATCAGCAGGCCGGCATCGATGCGGTCGTTTGCGGACCCGGCGACATCGGCCGTGCCCATCGTCCCGACGAATATATCGAGATCGGTGAACTCGCCGCTTGCCGGAAGATGATCGAGGGGCTCGGCGCGCGTCTTGCGGCCTGAAGGAAGGGCGGTCACCATGGCGTTTCTTTTCAATTCCGATGCGGCGCGTGCTGCGGTCTTCCGCGAGATCTTCGCGCGCCAGCTCCCGGATCTGGAATTCGTCCATTCCGGCGACGAGATGGAGCCGGAGAAGGTGCGCTATCTCATCACCTGGACGGTGCCGGACGAGATCTCGCGCTACCGCAATCTGGAAGTGCTGTTTTCCATCGGAGCGGGCGTCGACCAGTTCGAGCAGGACGTGGTGCCAAGCCATGTGAAGCTTGTGCGCATGGTCGAGGACGGCATCATACGCATGATGCAGGAATACATCGCGCTCGGCGTGTTGACTCTCCACCGCGAGATGCCCGCCTATCTTGAGCAGCAGAAAAGATGCCTCTGGCAACCGATTGCCGCTCGACAGGCGGCCGAACGCCGGGTTGGCTTCCTCGGCCTTGGCATGCTGGCCCAGGCGGCTATCGAGCGCTTGAAGCCCTTCCAGTTTCCGCTTGCCGGGTGGAGCCGCAGCGAAAAGCGGATAGAGGACGTCGCCTGTTTTCACGGCACGGACCAACTCGCGGGCTTTTTGAAGCAAACGGATATTCTCGTCTGCCTGCTTCCGCTCACGGAACAAACGCACGGCATGCTCGATGCAGAGTTCTTCGACTTACTGCCCGTCAGGGCGCAGCTGCTGCATGTCGGCAGGGGTCCGCAACTGGACCAGGCCGCGCTGATCAACGCGCTCGACACCGGTCACGTATCTGCGGCGATGCTTGATGTCACCGATCCAGAACCGCTCCCGGAAGACCATCCGCTGTGGTCGCATCCGAAGGTGATGATAACGCCGCACATCGCCTCGGTGACGCAACCGCATACGGCGGCACAATCCGTCGTTGACAACATCCGGCGCCACCGCGCCGGAGAAGAACTGATCGGCCTCGTCGATCGGACACTCGGCTACTAACCAGGAAACATCACATGTCACTTCTGATCACGATCGACACAGTTCCAGACTTCGCGCCGAAGGAGGCACTACCGGCTCCGGAGCGGCTCATTTCCGGCAATCCATCCTTCAAGACCTGGGCGCAGGATGCCTCGAAGGGAGAAAAGGTGCTCACCGGTGTCTGGGAGGCGACGCCCGGCGAGACGCATTCGATCAAGGGCACGATCTACGAGTTCTGCCACATCGTTTCGGGTCTCGTCGAAATCGAGGAGAAGGGCGGTGAGACCAAGACCTACCGCGCCGGCGACAGTTTCGTGATGAAGCCTGGTTTCGTCGGCGTCTGGCGCACTATCGAGACCGTGCGCAAAATCTACGTCTGCGTTTATGACTGAGTTCAGTGCTCAAGGTCCGGCCGAATAGCGCGCGGCGGTTCCAGAACAATCGGCTTTCCAGGTTCCGCCTGACGCGATTCGACGCCGTCGGAGAGCTCAACCTCGACGGAAAATGCGGCGGGCGGTCGACTACTGTTCCGGTGACGCCAGTGCGAATGAGGACCTCCATCAATGAAGACCTACAAGATAGCGCTGATCCCCGGCGACGGCATCGGCAAGGACGTCACCCAGGCGGCATGGCAGGTGCTGCAGGCGGCGGCTAAGCAGGGCGGTTTCGCCCTTGATGACACAAGATTCCCGTGGTCGTGCGCCTACTACCTGGAGACCGGTGCAATGATGCCGTCAGACGGCATCGAGACACTTCGAAAATTCGATGCGATCTATCTCGGCGCTGTGGGCTGGTCCGCGGAAGTGCCCGACTCAGTATCGCTTCACGGACTGCTCCTGCCGATCCGGAAAGGGTTCACGCAGTACGCCAACATACGACCGCACCGGCTGTTGCCGGGCGTTCAGGGGCCCCTCCGCTCCGATGCTTTCGATATCCTGTGCATCCGCGAGAATACGGAAGGCGAATATTCCGGCGCCGGTGGGCGCGTTCATTCTGGCACGGCCGATGAGGTCGCGGTTGAGACTGCGATCTTTACGCGTACGGGTGTCGAACGGATCATCCGTTTCGGTTTCGAACAGGCGCGGGCGCGTCGCAAGAAGCTCGCATCTGTCACCAAATCCAACGCGCAAAAACACTCCATGGTTTTCTGGGATGAGGTCACGCGCGAGGTGGCGAAAGACTATGCCGATGTGGAGGTCTCGCACTACCACATCGACGCCATTGCCGCCCGTATGGTCCTGGCGCCGGAAAACCTCGACGTAATCGTCGCATCGAACCTTTTCGGCGACATCCTCACGGATATTGGAGCGGCCATTCAGGGCGGGCTGGGTTACGCCGCCTCCGCCAATATCAATCCCGATCGCAGCGGGCCTTCCATGTTCGAGCCGGTCCATGGTTCGGCGCCCGACATCGCGCATCTCGGTGTCGCCAATCCGATCGCCGCGATCTGGTCCGGTGCGATGATGCTCGAGCATCTGGGCGAGGGGCAGGCTGCGGCCGAAGTGATGTCGGCAATCGAGTCCGCAACCGCGCGGGGGATTGGCACGATCGCGGGCAAGGATAGGACTGAAACAATCACGCAGGCCGTGCTGGCAGGATTGAGCTGAAAGAGCAGAGGAAAGACCATGAATGCGATGACGAAGATTGGCATGTTCAACGACTCCGACCTTTTCCGCCAGCAGGCGCTGATTGGCGGTGTCTGGCGGGATGGCGAAACCAAAGGCGTGGTCGATGTCATTGACCCTGCCAGCCAAAGTGTTCTCGGCACCGTTCCCGCAATGGGGGAGAACGAGACGAGAGCCGCAATCGCTGCCGCGGCCGAGGCCTTCAAAGGCTGGAGGAAAAGGACCCATGCCGAGCGTGCAGGATTTCTGGAGCGCTGGCACGACCTCATCCGCCAGCACGAACAGGATCTCGCGCTCCTGCTGACGCTGGAACAGGGCAAGCCGCTTGCCGAGGCGGTGGCGGAAATCCGCTACGGCGCATCTTTTGTGAAATGGTTTGCGGAGGAGGCGCGCCGGATCGGTGGCTCGACCATTCCGTCACCCACGGCCGATCGCCGCATTCTGGTGCTGAAAGAACCCGTCGGCGTCTGCGCCATCATCACGCCGTGGAATTTCCCCAACGCGATGATCGCACGCAAAGTAGCACCGGCGCTGGCCGCAGGTTGTACGGTTGTCATCAAGCCGTCGGAATTTACGCCATTCTCGGCGCTGGCGCTCGGCGTTCTGGCGGAACGGGCAGGTATCCCTGCAGGCGTGATCAACATTGTGACGGGCATGCCCGTCGAAATCGGCAACGAACTGATGGCCAATCAGACGGTGCGCAAGATCTCGTTCACCGGTTCGACCCGCGTCGGTGCGCTGCTCATGCGTGGTGCGGCCGATAGTATCAAGCGGCTGAGCCTGGAGCTTGGCGGCAACGCACCCTTTATCGTCTTTGACGACGCCGATCTGGATAAGGCAGTTGAAGGGGTGATCGCATCCAAGTTCCGCAATGGCGGTCAAACCTGCGTCTGCGCGAACCGGATTCTTGTACAGGAAGGCGTTTACGACGCGTTCGCCGAAAAGCTGAGCCGGCGCGTCACGCGGATGAAGGTTGGCGCAGGGACCGACGAGGGCACTGAGATCGGCCCGATGATCAACGCGGCCGCGATCGACAAGATCGAGCGTCACATCGCGGATGCACAGGCGAAAGGTGCGCAGATCATCGCTCAAAGCGAGACGGTGCCGGAGGGTAAGCAATATGCACGGCCCGTCGTGCTGGGAGGGGCTACTACCGGGATGCTCCTGGCATCGGAAGAGACGTTCGGTCCGGTGGCGCCGCTTTTTCGCTTCGAGACGGAGGAAGAGGCCATCGCTATCGCGAACGGTACGCCGTTCGGCCTTGCCGCTTACTTCTACACCGACAACCTCAAGCGCTCATGGCGTGTTGCCGAGGCGCTGGAGTTCGGTATGGTCGGGCTCAACACAGGCATGATCTCGACCGAGGTTGCGCCTTTCGGCGGTGTCAAGCAGTCCGGAGTGGGGCGCGAAGGATCGCAGCTCGGCATCGAGGAATATCTCGAGGTCAAGGCGCTTCATGTTGGCGGGCTTAACTAGTGGATGGAATCTAACGCTTGGTGCCCGCGTTTGACGGCGGCAATGATCTTGTCGGGGTCGGCGATCCAAGAGAAGGGCTTGGGTTGCTGGTTGTGCTCTGCGAGGAAGCGGTTGATTGCCGCTTGGAGGTCGACAACGGAATGGAAGACGCCGCGCTTGAGGCGACGCTTCGACAACTTGGCGAAGAAACCCTCGACCGCGTTGAGCCACGAGCACGACGTCGGCGTGAAGTGGAAGGTGAAGCGCTGATGGCGGTCGAGCCAAGCGCGCACCTTGGGGTGCTTGTGGGCGGCGTAGTTGTCGAGGACGACGTGGACGGCCTTGCTGGCCGGCATTTGCGCCTCGATGGCGTTGAGGAAGCGGATGAACTCCTGATGGCGATGCCGCTGCATGTTCTTGCCGATAACGGTGCCGTCGAGCACGTTGAGGGCGGCAAACAGGGTGGTCGTGCCATGCCGCTTGTAGTCGTGGGTCATGGTGCCGAGCCTTCCCTTCTTCATGGGCAGGCCGGGCTGGGTGCGGTCGAGCGCCTGGATCTGGCTCTTCTCGTCGACCGACAGCACGATGGCGTGAGCCGGCGGATCGACATAGAGGCCGACGACGTCGCGCAGCTTGTTGACGAACTGGGGATCGTTGGAGAGCTTGAACTGGCGCCAGCGGTTGGGCTGCAGCCCGTGCGCCTTCCAGATGCGACGCACAGCGCTTGCGCTGATGCCAGCCGCTTGCGCCATCATGTCGGCGGTCCAGTGCGTCGTCTCGCCCGGCAGATTGGCAAGCGTCAGCGCCACCACGCGCTCGGCCACCTCGGGTCCGGGCGGAATGCGCGAGGGCCGCGTCTTGTCGCGCAACAGCCTCTCGAAGCCTTCAGTGGCGAAGCGCTCCTGCCAGCGCCACACGCAGGTCTTCGATTTGCCGGTTTGCCGCATGATCTCGACGGTGCCGGTGCCGTTGACGCGCAGCAGGATGATCTCGGCGCGCCAGACATGCTTCTGCGGCGTATTGCGATCGCGGATGAGCGCCGTCAGTCGCTGGCGATCGGTTGGCGAAACGGTGAACGATATTCCTGCGCGGATGCAACAGACTCGCATGCGCACTCGTGAAAAGGAATCCCACCCCACTCTTATGTCACGCCCTGTCCGACGCCGATGCACATCGTGGCGAGCGCGAGCCAGCCTTGCATTTGCTAAGCCTCCAGCGCGGCCCTCCCGGCGATCCGCGCGCCGGACATGCCGAGCGCGATCGCCCCCGCCGTTCGGGTTCGCGTGGTCGGCGTCCTCGGCGATTACGGCGGCTGATGATCCTCGAACCAGAATGATGACTGGCGTCGCGAGATAGTTCCCACCGACGGCAAGGGAAAATGCGATGTCATGACGATACGTCCATTGTCCGAGCAAGCCTCCAGGAATGCCCACCGCGTCCGACGTGCCTGGTCAGGGTCCGTGTCGTACCGAAAGCTCCAGTCGGGGTATATGCATTGCATCGGCCAATGCATGAGATCGCCGGAAAACACTGCCCCTACGCCTCGAGATCTCAGGCCGATGGCTACGTGCCCCGGGGTGTGGCCCGGCGTCGGCTCCAGCCACACTTCGCCATCGAGTTCATAATCCATATCGACAAGCACAGCCCGACCAGCTTCGACAATTGGCAGCACATTGTCCTCATAGGTCCGTTCGTCGGCATCGCCGGAGGCGGCCTGTGCGGCCTCGAACTCGCGCCGCGCCATGATGTAGCGGGCGTTCGGGAATGTCGGTATCCAACGCCCGTCCACCAATCGTGTGTTCCAGCCGCAATGGTCGATATGAAGATGGGTGCACAGCACATAGTCGATCTGCTCGGGAGCAACACCTGCATTCGCCAGGCGCGCCAAAAAGGTGCCGTCATTGCGGCGATGCCAATGCGGAAAGTATGCGCACGTCTTGTCGTTGCCGACGCAACTGTCGACCAGAATGGTGTGGTGGCCGGTACGAACCAGAAAACTCTGGATGGGAAGAATAAGCCGGCCGGTTGCCGGCGATATCAATCGGGGCGTGAGCCAATGAAGATGCGGTTCGAGTGCTTCGTCGGTGCAGTCGGGGAACCATTCCGACGGCGTCCCCAGAGGGTCGCACATCTCCAGAATTCTGGTTACCCAGATATTCCCGATTCTCCAATCGTCCATTGATGCGATCCTTCTTCGATCGAGGACGGATCGCTAGAGATAACATTTGCGGCAAGACGGCGTCAGACATTTCTTCCGATACGAAGACGGAGGCGCTCGCGATGTGGCCGCGCTTACGATCGGGTCCAATGGTTAGATATTAACCACTAGTTATCTTGCAAGCAGGTGGAAACACTTGCAGCCCATAAAGCGTTGGAACAACAAAGAAAGGGGCGGTGAAAACCGTCCCTTTCTCTATTGCGATCAGTGAGCATTAACGTTTTGGGAGCGCCTCAGTCTGGTGCGACTGCGCCAGCAAACAAACGTTCAGGCGAATTCCCGAACGGGCTCCAGTCCGACGGCGCCGGCCAGACCGCCGATATCCTTGATTTCGGTATATTCGTAGAAGGGGTTCGCAGGCTCGTGGCCGCGGTTCACCCAGACCTTGCTCTTGATACCGAGATCATAGGCGGTCATGAGATCGTAGCGAAATGAGGACGACACGTGCGTAATGTCCTCCGGGCCGCAGCCTAGTTTGTCGAACATATATTCGAAGCTCTTCATCTGCGGCTTGTAGGCGCCCGTCTCTTCGGCCGTGATGACTATGTGAAAGGGTGCGCCGAGTTTCTCCACGTTCGACATGATCAGGCTCTTCATGGAGTTCGACAGGATCACCAGCGGAATCTCGTTGGCGACCTTGGCCAGGCCCGCCGGGACATCCGGGTGCGGACCCCATGTCGGCACTTCCGCATAGATGCGCTGGGCATCCTCGGGCCGGAATGCGACGCCGTTGCGCTTGCAGGTCCGTTCCACGGAATTGTGCACGACCTCGCTGTACGGCTTCCAGGCGCCAAGAACCTCATCGAGGCGATAGGCCGAGAAATCCTTGATGAACTGCGCCATCATAGCTGGGGAGAGCTGCGCGCCGTATGCGCGTCTCGCCGCGCCGGCCATGTCGAAGTTGGTCAGTGTACCGTAGCAGTCGAAGGTGATGTATTTCGGTCTGAACTGGGTCATGAGCGTCGATCCTTCCAATCCTGTCGGCACTGCGTGCCTTTAACAGCATGGATCATAATGAGGACCGGAGAAGACTAGTCGCCGCATTCGATGCGCCCTGAAGCAGATTGTTTTGTATTGCGTGAGAGCTTTGGCAGAGAGTTGCGCCTGAGTTCGTTTCGAGCTTCGGCGGGCGCGCGATCTCTCAGCCGTGCGTGGCATAAGATGCGGTGCCAGCGGCAAAGGAAAGTCAAAACGCCTATCGCTCAGGTTCTGGTCGGGAGGAACTGCTGCCCGCGGCAGCCTATCTTGGACTTAGAGAATTCAGGCCCGGAATGAACCATGACCGCGCAGCAGATCACGCTGGAAAACGAGCTGAAGGACGAAACCACACCACACCGGACTTATGCTCTCGTCAGTCAGGCACTGCGCTGAATCGGAGGAAGAAATGCTGGCAAACTCACTGATCGAACTCGATCGCGCACATCTGGTTCACCCGTTTTCATGCTATCGGAGCCACGAGGAGACGGGCGTACGGGTGCTCAAATCCGCCAAAGGCGCAACCGTGACCGATGCAAGTGGGAAAACCCTGCTGGACGGGTTCGCCGGTCTATGGTGTGTCAACATCGGATACGGCCAGGAAAGCGTCGTTGAGGCGGCCGCAAAGCAGCTAAGAGAGCTTCCCTATGCGACGGGATATTTCGGGCTGGGATCCGAGCCTGCAATTCGCTTTGCTGCCAGGCTTGCCGAACTGGCGCCCGGCGATTTGAACCATGTCTATTTCACGCTTGGCGGTTCCGACGCAGTCGACAGTACGATCCGCTTTATTCGCTATTACTACCATGCCAAGGGTACGCCGCAAAAGGACCAGTTCATCTCGGTTGAGTATGGCTACCATGGATCCTCGACGGCAGGGTCAGGTCTGACAGCGATCCCGGCCTTCCATGCGGGTTTCGGCGTGCCATACGACTGGCAGCACAAAATTCCTTCGCACTACGCCTATCGCAATCCGGTCGGTTCCGACCCGCAGGCGATCATCGATGCATCGGTCGCGGCCCTGCGGGCCAAAATCGCGGAACTCGGCGCCGGCCGCGTTGCGGCCTTCTACGCCGAACCGATCCAGGGTTCGGGCGGTGTCCTCGTCCCACCGACAGGTTGGCTGAAGGCTCTGCACGCCGTGTGCAAGGAACACGCCATTCTGTTCGTTGCCGACGAAGTTATCACTGCCTTTGGCCGTACCGGCCCCCTCTTCGCGTGTGAGGAAGACGAGGTCGTGCCGGATTTCATGACCACGGCGAAGGGACTGACCTCGGGCTACGTGCCCATGGGCGCCGTCTTCATGTCGGACCACGTGTACAATACGATCGCGGACGGAGCCGGCAAAGCGGCCGTCGGCCATGGCTATACCTATTCGGCCCATCCCGTGAGCGCGGCAGTTGGGCTCGAATGCCTGCGTCTTTATGAAGATGGCTTGCTCGAGAATGGGCGCAAGGCGGGCAAGCGCTTGATGGAAGGCCTTCGCTCGCTCGCCGACCACCCGCTGGTTGGCGACATCCGCGGTCGCGGTATGCTGGCAGCAATCGAGTTGGTCATCGACAAGGAGCGCAAAACGCCGCTGCCCACGGCGGCCGATCCGGGGCGCCGCATCTTCGAGCGCGCGTGGGCGAACGGCCTTGTCATCCGCGCCTTCAACAGCGGCATTCTCGGCTATGCGCCGCCGCTCTGCTGCACGGACGACGATATTGATGGAATCCTCGAACGCACCCGGATGACGCTGGACCAAACCCTCGAAGATAAGGATGTGCGGGCAGCGATGAAGGGCTGATCAGCGGCCGCATTGTATCGACCAAGGCTAAACTCACGCCGTCCGGGTCTTTCGCATGTTTCCCCGCCTAAGTATCGGCCCAGACGCTTCTTTCTCCGCTATACGAACGGCTCCGAGAACGACATTCAACGCCATGTGGCCCGGCCCAAGATTTCCGGCGAAACCCGCTTACAGGCAGGACGCACCTGTCGTGATATCTTCCTGGCCAAATGAAAACCGCTAAAACCTCCGGCCCTCCTTTTGGGACTAGCTTGGCGATCGGCTCGGCGTCACCGAGGCTTCACGTCCAATACTTGCCAAACCTGGTCAGCGGCGGTTTCGCATCCCACTGATCGACTTTTGCCCCTGTCACCCATCGCGCAGCAAAGATGATGGTCCGGCGATTTGTCTCCACGAATCGTCGACCTCGCATCGGCCATTCTGAAGCTCAGCGAGGTCGATCGTGACTCGTTGCACGGCGAGTTCGGGTCTCTTCGGCCTGGAGCCCGCCATTGAGACAATTCCCGCTCGCTCAAGGGCCGCCAAGGAGCGGGATACGTTCGGCTGCGGACGCGCCGCCAACCTGCACAGTTCCGTGATGCTTTGCGGTCGATACCGATGGATCAGCGCCACCAGCCGACAATTCTCAGGGGTCAACGCCCGCAGAACCTCTTCCGGCGTGCACGACTGAGCCATTGGTTCAGGGACCACCAGATGCCCCGCCGCCTGAGCCGTCGCCGCCGCCATCACTGTCGTGCGTGTTTTCCTCAGTAAGGATGCTTTCCAAGTAAACAATGGCCTCGACGAAAGACGGAAATGCCTCTTTTACCCTGTCGAGGCTTTCCTGAACCTTGTCTGTTTTCAGGTCAAAACCGTACCGATGCCTCACCAGGTAACGGAATCCCTTTAGCTCACTCAAGGACTGACAAAGCTCGGGGTCGAGCACAGCCGGCCGGATGCCTGCAATTTCCGCCGACATCTGATCGAGGACGTCCTGGTGCATCGTAGGCCCTTGGGGAACGAGGCCGTCTATGTCGTTGGAGAGGCTGAGCAGGATGTCCTCGATGCCATTGTAGACATTGTGGACTCCCAGCGAAACTGCTGCGACCGCGCCCCATTCGCCGCGTGACAGCTCACTCCGATGAGCCGCCAGATATTCCTCGATTTGCTGCAGTTCCTTCGCAGCGCGGTCGATTTTTGGCGACAGTTTTGCGAATGCCGGATGCTTAAACGCTGTCATTAAGCAATTCCTGCACTCGTTCGGACGAAACGTCTGAGGCAAAGATCAGGTCACAAGGAATGTTCGTTCCCCGAAGCTGGTCTGCGACCAAGCGCTCTACCATGGCCCGGCGCGCGGGATCAGTGCGTCCGTGCACCAGCAGATCTACGTCCGAGTGGACGCGGAAACGGTTTTTCGCGAGGGATCCGACAACGGAGATATCGACGCCGCGGGCTTTGGCGTTCCGGAGAATACGCGATACACAGGCTCGCGCGGTCTTCCGGCGATCGTCAGCTCTTCGGTGGATCAAAGTGTTGATCTTGTTCATCTTTTCGCCTGTTGCCTTTGGTGACCCGAGGCGAGATTGTCGCAACTCCGCAAGCTGTGCGTGCTACCTGCCTATATATCATCGTATGATATATTCAAGCCATTTGACGAGGACAAGGCGAAAACAGGCGTTCGCTGGAAATGTCCAGATGCAGTCGAAGTTTTTAGGCTAAGCGCCGTTCAGGCGAGTGGCAATGACGGCCTCCGCCGAATCGTGACACCGTCATTCGACAAATGCCGCGCGCGCAACAAGATGGAGCTTGGCACGAGCGCCGCCGCTTGAGGACCGAGCCGGAGCAGCTTTCTCATTTGTCGAAAATGATGTCGAGAGGCAAATGGGATTTCACGATCGGTGACTTCAGCACGACGAAGCTGAAATATTTGTCGATTCCGATATCCAATTCGATCATGCGCTCCATGATCGTCTGGTACTCGCTGATGCCCGCTGTGACAAACTTCACAAGATAGTCGTAGCCGCCTGAAACCAGATGGCATTCGATGACAGAATCGACTTTCTGAATTGCGGTGAGAAATCTCGCGAAGTCGTTCTGTTGATGGTGCTTGAGCGTGACTTCGGTGAAGATCGTTAGAGTCTGTCCGAGCTTGGACACATCGATCTGGGCGGAATAGCCGGTGATGAAGCCTTCCGCCTGAAGCTTCTTCACCCGCATCAGGCAAGGGCTCGGCGAAAGGTTGACCAGGTCGGCAAGCTCGACATTCGTGACCCGCCCGTTCTTTTGCAGTTGGGATAAGATCTTGATGTCGATCCTGTCGAGCTTCATTGGAAACCTGTCACAGGTTCGAACCGCGGATCGCCCGACAGACGGCGTCCGTCACCTCCTGCGTGGTCGCTGTCCCTCCTACGTCCGGCGTCAGCACGCCTTCACTCGTCACCGCTTCCACAGCGCTCATCAACCGCACGGCCGCTGCGCTCTCGCCCAGATGTTCGAGCATCTGGGCAGCGGTCCAGAAGGTGGCGACCGGGTTGGCAATACCTTTGCCGGCGATGTCGAATGCCGAGCCGTGAATTGGCTCGAACATCGAGGGATAGCGCCGCTCGGGATCAATGTTGGCGGTCGGTGCAACGCCGAGACTGCCCGCGAGCGCGCCTGCAAGGTCCGACAATATGTCGGCGTGAAGATTGGTGGCGACGATCGTATCGAGGCTCCGAGGTTTCAACGTCATACGCACTGTCATAGCATCGACTAGCATCTTGTCCCACGCGACGTCCGGGAATTCCTGCGCCACCTCGGCTGCGATTTCGTCCCACATTACCATGCCGTGACGCTGCGCGTTGGATTTCGTAACAACTGTCAGGAGCTTTCGCGGCCGTGACTGCGCCAGCCGGAATGCATAGCGCATGATGCGGGTGACGCCGACGCGCGTGAAGATCGCGACCTCGGTTCCGACTTCCTCGGGGAGTCCGCGATGGGCGCGGCCGCCGTGGCCCGAATACTCGCCCTCGGAATTCTCCCGCACGATCACCCAATCCAGATCGCCAGGGCCAACGCCCGCCAGCGGCGAAACAATCCCGGGCAATATCCTGGTCGGCCGCACGTTGGCGTACTGATCAAAGCCTTGGCAGATCGGCAGCCGGAGGCCCCAGAGCGTGATGTCGTCAGGCAGATCGGGGGCGCCCACCGCGCCAAAGAAGATGGCGTCGAAGCGCTTCAGTTGCGCCACCCCATCTTCGGGCATCATCCGACCATGGACCTTGTAATAGTCTGAGCCCCAGTCGAAGTGCTGGAGGCGCAGCTTGAAGTCGCCGCAGCGCTGCTGCAGCGCCTCAAGCGCCTGGAGACCTGCGGCAATCACCTCTGGGCCGATCCCGTCGGCCGGAATGGCGGCAATCTCATATTCGCGCATCGTCACTTCCCTGTTTTTTGGTGCTGGCCGCCTGGTGACCTCAATCTCGTGTGCGATCGATTGTATGTTGGCAAGACGGTCTTCTCAGAATTCAGCGACCTTGCCCCACGCAGCAGTCTTCAGGCGCTCGGGCCTATAAGGACGCGGATCGACGATAGGCTCGCTGCCTGTAATGATGTCGGCGATCATATGCCCCGCGCCGGGGCCAATCCCGAAGCCGTGACCGCTGAATCCCGCCGCCAGGATGAAGCCCGGAATCCCCTCCACTTCGCCGACTGCGGGAATGCCATCGGGTGTACTGTCGATATAACCCGCCCACACATCGGAGATCGCGACGCGTTGGAGTTCGGGGATCAACTCGCAGGCTCTTCGATATGTCAGCCGAATCTGTCCCATGTCGGGCTTCGGGTCGAGAATGCGGTTCCGTTCCATTGGCGTGATCTCGTCGAGGGCCCATTTGCGCAGGTTTTCATGGCCTTGACGCCAGCCCTCTAAGGCGCCAGGGGCGAGATTGCGCCACCGGCGGGCGAACATAGGTACAAACTCGCGGCCGAACCTGAACTGCTGCGGCGTTGGATCGACACGCGCCCGCCCGCTGATCGCCAGCGCGTATCCACCGTTGCTACGCCGCGTCAGAGAGACGCGCGTGGTATGCAGGGCATCCGGCAGGCTGCTTGCGCCGGGTGCCACGGCCAGAATGGACGAACGCACGGCAGCTTGCGGGAAACGCACACCAAGTTGGTTGCAGAAGGAAGAAGCCCACGCGCCCCCGGCCATGACAACAGTCTTTGTAGGGATGGTGCCCGCTTCGGTCACCACAGCGCTCACCCGGCCGGCGCTCAATTCCAGCCCGCGCGCCGCGCAATGCTGATGTACGGTGCCGCCCGCCGCCATGATGCCGCGCGCCGCAACCGGCACTGCCTTGGAAGGATCCGCCGTTCCGTCAGTTGGCGAGAACACGCCACCTTTCCATTTGCGGCCCGTCGCTTTGCCCCGTTCGGTGGCTTCTTCCGCGCTCAGCATGTGCGTGGTGATCCCGACCGTTCTCGCAAAATCGCGCCACTTCGCCCAGCCTGCCAGCTCATTTTCGTCTTGTGAGAGATAGAGGAGCCCGCAGCGGCGAAAGCCGGTGTCTTGGCCGGTCTCCTGTGCCACCTTCTCCCAGAGGTCGAGACTCTTGGTCGCCATCGGCAGCTCGCGCGCATCGCGGTTCTGCTGGCGGCACCAGCCCCAGTTGCGGCTGGACTGCTCGGCCGCGATGCGCCCCTTCTCGACCAGGGCGACCTTGAGGCCGCGGCGCGCCAGATAGTATGCGCTGAACACGCCCACCACGCCGCCGCCGATAACGACGACGTCCGCCTCGCGAGGGAGGGAATGGCTGCAGTCGATGTGCATGAGCGGCGCGGGCATGGATGGGACTCCGGTAAGTTGAAGCATCCTAACCTGCCGCCCGCAGAGGCAGGCTGCGGAGTTTGTGCCTGGACGGAATATCCTGCGTTTAGCAGCCTCCAGGACAGGCAATTATTGCGCGAAAAGCTCGCTGCGAGCCAAGCAGGAGTACACTTCATGCAGTCGCGTCATCTGCGGTATAAGCGGCACACGGCGCAGTCGTCGACCTTGATCGGCAGCGCCTTGGCCGACATTGTGATGGGCCGCACGGTCACCAATCCGCTCGGCGGCATGGCCTGCACATGTGCCGATGTACACCGGAAGGCCTTGGTCCTATCCCTCTTGGGCGCGTATTGCCGGATGAAGGATATGGTTGCCTGATCCCGGTTTCCGCGCCGAAACGGGAACAGAGTGAAATGCCGAACTGGATGTTCTTTTCAGAAGTTCCTGCCGCGCGAGGGCCAAGTTTCGAAGACTCTGCGGAAACAGAACAGTCAAACTGGCTGGAAGAACGGAGCCACCCTTCCTTATGGCAGGCAGGCTCCAGAGGACATCCGACAGGCAGGGCTTGCCCCGTCGGAGAGTTCTCCAAGCAAAAAGGGAACAGAGTCCGGTACACGGACCGGATTTCATAAGGGAACCGCCAGGATGAGCAGAACCCGTCTCTCGCAGACTCAGCGCGCGAAGCGCCGAGAAGGCCAGACTGCGGCCGCTACGCTGAGGCGCTTCTGCTCAAAGGGCGATGATGCAGTCCGCAATAGGGTGGACGCGCTCGGTTGAAAGGGGAGGTGATCTCGATGGTCGCAAGCATCCAGGCTGTAGCCCCCCACGATGTGGCGCTTTCGGTGCGCGATCTCACGGTGAATTTGCCGCAAGGCATGGAACGGACCCATGCTGTCAAGGACATTTCCTTCGATCTGAAACGCGGCCAGATACTCTGCATCATAGGCGAGTCCGGATCGGGTAAGTCGGTCACGGCGAACGCGATCATGGGGCTACTGCCCAAGGTGATCCGCCTCTCATCGGGAATAATCCAGCTGGAGGGGATAAACATCATCGGCATGTCGCCCGACAAGCTGCGCAACCTGCGTGGACGGGTCGTGTCGATGATCTTTCAGGACCCGCTCTCGGCGCTCAATCCCCTGATGACGGTGGGCGCGCAGATTGACGAGGTCATGGCCGCGCATGGCTTCGGCACGCCACAAATCTGTCGAAACCGCGCTATCGAGCTGCTCACTGAAGTAGGCCTGCCAGATCCCGAACTCATGTATCACCAGTACCCTTTCCGGCTTTCGGGCGGGCAGCGGCAGCGCGTCATGATCGCCATGGCGTTGGCGCTCGAGCCGACGGTGCTGATTGCGGATGAACCAACCACCGCGCTCGACGTCACCACCCAGGCTCAGATCCTGCAACTAATCCGTGACATTCAGCGGCGCAAGGGCATGAGCGTGATGTTCATCACCCACGATTTCGGCGTGGTGGCCGAGATCGCCGACAGCGTCGTGGTGATGGAAAAGGGCCATGTCGTCGAACAAGGCAGCGCCGAACAGGTGTTGAAGTCGCCCAAGCACCCTTATACCCAGCGCCTGATTGCAGCCGTACCGCATTTGACCGGCGAAGATCGCCCTCGTCCGGAGGCTGCCAGCAAGGAGCCGATCCTGAAGGTTGAGGGTCTGGTGAAGACCTATCGCGGCGGCAGCGCGCTGTTCGGCGCGCAACGAGTTGTGACAGCGGTCAACGAGGTGTCGTTCGAACTGGCGCCCGGCCGCACGCTGGGGGTCGTAGGCGAGAGCGGTTCGGGGAAATCCTCGCTCGGCCGGCTCCTGATCAAGCTGCTGGACAGTGACGGCGGCGGGATCTTGTTCGAGGGCTGTGACATAGCCAAGCTTTCCGAAGCGAAGTTCCGCCCGCTTCGACCGCGGATCCAGATGATCTTCCAGGATCCCTTCGCTTCTCTGAATCCACGCTCGACGGTCGGCCACATCATGACGGTAGGTCCGGTGGCGCACGGGATGCCTTATGCTCAAGCGCGCGATAAAGCGCGTGCACTTCTGGCACATGTCGGTCTCGATGCCGGCGCTTTTGGCCGCTACCCGCACGAGTTCTCGGGTGGGCAACGCCAGCGCATCGGCATCGCTCGTGCGCTGATGTTCAAGCCGAAGCTGTTGATTGCCGACGAGGCGGTCTCCGCACTCGACGTGTCGATCCAGGCGCAGATCCTGCAGCTTCTGGACCAGATCCAGCGCGAGACGGGCGTGTCAATGGTCTTCATCACGCACGACCTGCGCGTCGCCAGCCAGATCTGCGACGAAATCGCGGTGATGCAGAAGGGCCGGATCGTCGAGCGCGGGCCGCCCTCGCAAATATTCCTGAACCCGCAGGCAGCCTACACCCGCCAACTGGTAGCGGCAATTCCAGGAGAGCGGCCGGGCAATGCCCGTCCAGTAGCAGCAAACGCATAAGAAATAACAAGAGAGGAACTACCATGACCAAAAATTCATCGACTACGTCCAACTACTCGAGGCGCGAAGCGCTGCGACTGATGGCGATAGGTGGGGCTGCAGGCCTCATCGCGCCCAATCTGTTGGGCAAGCCCGCCTTCGCCAAGACCCCTCCTGCAGGCCCGGCCGGTCGCGTCATCGTCGGCCTCTCCCAAGAGCCGACCGTGTTCAATCCGCTGATGGCGCATATCGAAGTCGATGACGCGGTCCATTTCTCGGTTTTCGACGCGCTGGTCCGCATGGATCCCCAAGGTGGCCTACATCCAAACCTCGCAGCCGAGGTGCCAAGCCAAAAGAACGGCGGCATTTCGGAGGACGGTCTCAACTGGCGCATCCGGTTGCGTGACAATGCCCGCTGGCACGACGGTGAGCCCTTCACGGCCGAGGACGTGAAATTCACCCTTGAACTCATCACGAACCCGAAGTTTCGCGCTTGGCGCACGAGCGGCCATTCGCTCGTGCAGGACATCACAGTGGTTTCGCCCACCGAGATCACATGGCGGATGAAGGAGGCTTTTGCGCCCTATCTTTCGTTCTTGGCCGAAACGTTCATCGTGCCCAAGCACATTCTGGAGAAAGAGGCCGATCCGAATACAGCCGCCTTCAACCAGGCGCCGGTCGGCACCGGCGCATTCAAATGGAGCCAGCGCGTCGCAGGTGATCACATCGAGCTCGTCGCCAATCCTGAGTACGCGGGCGAAGGCCCCTATGTCGAGCAGCTCATCTTCAAATACATCCCCGACATGACGGTGCTCTACACGCAGTTCAAGAGCGGCGACGTGGACCTGGTCGATCAGTCGTACATCACCGCCGACCATTATACTGAAGCCCGCGAACTAGCAGACCGCGTGGTGACACTTGAGACCGGGTCATCCCTGGAGTCGATCTACCTCAATTTGGGCCGCCCGCAGTTCAAGGAGTTGGCAGTGCGCCAGGCGCTCTACGCCGCCTTGGATAGGAAAGCGATCGTCGACACGATCTATTACGGCGTGGGCACTCTCACCGAGACCTTCATGCCGAAGGAGTCCTACTACTACGACCCGAACCTGCCGGTTCAGGAGTTCAATCTGGACCGGGCGCGCCAAATCCTTGATGAGGCCGGCTGGGCGCCGGGGCCGGATGGAATCCGCGCCAAGGATGGGGTGCGACTGTCCTTCTCCAACTCGACAACTTCTGGCAACAACCTCCGCGAGCAGACGCAGCAGTTCCTGCAGCAGACGTTTGCCGAGATCGGCGTCGAGATGACGATCTCGAATTTGCCGGCTGCAGTTATGTGGGGCGAGTTCTGGCTGAAGTCGCAATTCGACACCGCAATGGTGGGCGTCACCTATCTGATTGCAGCGGACCCCGACGCCACAAACCGGCTCCATACGAAGGCAATCGCCGCTCAAGGCGGACACGGTTCGAACACCGGGCAATATTCCAACCCTGAGGTCGATGCCCTGCTCGAAAAGGGCGCTCGCAGCTTCGATCCGGAAGAACGACGCGGGATCTATAATCGCGTGCAGGAAGTGGTGCGCCATGATCTGCCCTTCCTGCCGCTGTTCGCGTACACAATCGTCCTCGGGCGCAAGAAAGGGTTGGACGGCTTCGAGCCCAACGCCAACACCCGCACCGCGTCGTGGGATGCCGCAGCCTGGCAGTGGAAGGCCTGATCCACGCAGTTGCCGCCGCCCCGCCGATTCCGCCGCGGCGGCGGCAACAGACTAAAATCATCAACCCACAATGGAGGGACTCGAATGCGCGGCTTCCTGCTCAATCGCCTCTCGCAGAGCCTGGTGCTGCTTGTGATCGTTTCGATCATCGGCTTCGGCATTCTGAACCTCCTTCCCGGCGGCCCGCTGGCGCAATTCGGGCTCGATCCCGGAATGACCCAGCAGGATATCGAGCGTCTCAAGGGGCTGCTGGGCCTCGATCGACCCATATGGATCCAATATCTGGACTGGGCATGGCGGCTGGTGCTGGGCGACTGGGGTCACTCCTTCCGCGACGGAGCGCCGGTATTGGAGGTGATCGGCAGCCATCTCTTTGCCACGCTGCTGCTGATGGGGTCCTCAACCGCAATTGCGATCTCCATTGGCGCCTGGATTGGGATCCGAGGCGCCACGCGCCGCTACTCGCTGTTCGATTATCTTGCAACTGTCGGGGCCATGGTTGCGTTGTCGGTCCCCACCTTCTGGTTCGGACTCGTCGGCATCTACGTCTTTTCCCTGAAGTTGGGTTGGCTGCCTGCGGGTAATATGTCCGAGATCGGCGACGCCTCGATCCTGGGCTACCTCCACCATCTGATCCTGCCAAGTATCGTGCTGTCGCTGGTCCATGTCGCGATCTGGAGCCGCTACATGCGGACGGCCACTCTCGACGCCATTAGCCAGGACTTCGTCAAGACCGCTCGGGCCAAGGGGTTGAGTGAACGCCGGATTCTGATGAAGCATGTCGTCGGCAACGCACTTTTGCCGATGATTACCTTGGCCGGGATGCAGCTTCCCAGTGTCCTCACTGGCGCGCTCGTGACCGAAACCGTCTTTACCTGGCCAGGAATGGGACGGTTGTTCCTCGATAGCCTTGGTTACAGCGACTATCCGGTTGTGATGGGGCTGCTGATGTTCTCCGCCATTCTCGTTCTGATTGGAAACCTGATCGCCGACATTGTCGTCGCTATTGTCGATCCGCGCATTCGTCTGGCTTGAGCGCGCAACTTCCCCGACAGGAGACAGCCGATATGACCGCTTTCACCGCAAATGCAGCTCCAAGCCGATGGGGAAACAACCGCGCGGCACGTCGTTTCATGCGGCATCGCTTGGCGCTGCTCGGGTTAGCGATGATCATCTTCCTGAGCCTCGCTTGCGTCCTCGGCCCCCATCTCCTGCCTTATAACTCACTGTACATCGATCTGCGGGCCCGCTTTGCCCCTCCGCTGACGGGCTACCACTTTCTAGGTACCGATCCGCTTGGCCGCGACGTGGCGGCAAGGCTTTTGATGGCGGGACGAATCTCGCTGCTGGTCGGTTTCTTTGCCATGGTTTTGTCGACACTCATCGGCACCCTGGTCGGCGTAATTGCTGGCTATCGCGGCGGCTGGGTCGGGGCCACGCTGATGCGCACGGTCGATGGATTCCTGTCATTCCCATCGATCTTTCTGCTGCTGGCGCTGGCTGCCGCACTGAAGCCCAGTCCTGTGATGATCACCGTCATTATCGCTCTCACCAGTTGGATGGAGGTTGCCCGCATAGTCGAAGCGGAAGTCCGCTCGTTACGCGAACGCGAGTTCGTCCTGGCCGGGCGAATGCTGGGATTGAGTGGCACCCACATCATGTTCCGCGAGATACTGCCCAACGCCATGGGGCCGATTATCGTCGCTTCCACCTTGACGGTCGCGCGCGCCATTCTCATGGAAGCCTACATCAGTTTCCTCGGCTACGGGATCCAGCCGCCACTGCCCAGCTGGGGCAACATGCTCAATGGCGCCCAGCAATATCTGGGCAGCGCACCTTGGCTGGCAATCATTCCCGGAGCTGCAATCACCATCGCCGTAACCAGTTTCAATTTCATCGGTGACGGGCTGCGTGATGCGCTCGACGTCCGAGACGACCACATCTGAAGTTTCACCGACCGTAGATTACCCCTGCAATGCAGCGAGAAGTCAGCCACGTGCAAGAGCCTCATATCGCCGACAAGAACACACCCTACTGGTGGGAAGCAGCGCCCGTCATGCCGCTGCCGCGGCAGCCGGTCGCAAAGAACCTTGACGTGGCAATTGTCGGCGCCGGTTATGCCGGGCTTTCGGCCGGGCTTGCGCTGGCGCGCGAAGGACGCTCGGTCGCAGCCTTTGATGCGATGAATCCGGGCGAGGGTGCTTCCACCCGCAACGGCGGGATTACGAGCGGGACCATCCGGCCGGACTATGCCACGATCACCCGGCGCTTTGGGGAAGAGAAGGCCATGGCGATCGAGGCCGAGGGCAAGGTCGCACGCGAATTCCTCTACGACTTCATCAAGACCGAAGGGCTCGACTGCGACTTCCGACTGGTTGGCCAGTTCAAAGGCGCTTTCGGATATGAACAGTATGAGAAGATGGCACGGGGCGCCGAGACGCTGGCGAAGAAACTGGGGATCGAGTCCTACGCGGTTCCGCATGCCGAGCAGCGAAATTATATCGGCACCGACTTCTACCGCGGCGGGACTGTTCGGATGGACATTGGCGGGCTGCACCCCGCAAAATTCCATGCTGAGCTCCTGCGGGTGGCGCTCGCATCCGGGTTGACGGTTCATTCGCATACAGTGGTCAAGTCGATCGAGAGGAACGGTTCGGGCTTCCGTGTCGCGACTTCGGCAGGGACGGTGGATGCACGGCAGGTTCTGGTCTGTACCAACGGCTATACCGACGGCGCCGCTCCCTTCCTGCGCCGCCGCCTGGTTCCGGTTCGCAGCCGGATCATCGTGACCGAAGAACTTGCGCCCGATATCATGGCGCGGCTGATGCCGAAGCTGATGACGATCACCGAGAACCGGCAACTCGGTTTCTATTATCGTCCCTCGCCCGACGGGAAACGTATCCTGCTGGGGGGCCGTGACAGTTCCCGCGTCGGCGATCCGGCGGCGCCGAAACTTCTCCTTCGCAAGGGCCTGGTGAACCTTTTCCCGGAGTTGGAGAACGTGCGCCTTTCGCATTGCTGGTTCGGCAACGTGGCGATGAACCGAGACATGCTGCCCCGCATCTTCGAGAAGGGCGGTGTGGTCTATGCCTCCGGCTTCTGCGGTTCGGGCGTGGTCTGGGCGCCCTGGATTGGCATGCGTGCGGCCCACAAGTTGATGGGGCATGGCGAGCAGTCGCGCACTGCGTTCGACTTTCGACCGCCTTCGGCCGTCCCGCTCTATCGTGGCAATCCGTGGTTCATGCCGGCGATTATCCAGGGCTATCGGTTGCAGGACCGTATCGCCTTCTGGCGCGCCAGACGCTAGTCGCCGACATCCGGGGCGATCCGTGGTTCATGCGGGCAACCCTTTGGCGCGCCCGCCGCTGACACGACTGCAGGATCGCGCGAGGTCACCTTGTTGCCGGAGAGTGTCGAAAAATCCGTCGGGACTGGGCCTGGTGCGAAACTGATCAGCGGTGGGACGCCTTTGCGCGGATCAGCGCGTCGGCCATGTAGAGGTCCTGCAGGGAGATGCCGGAACTGTCGAAGACCGTGATCTCATTGTCGAAGCGGCGGCCGAGCGCACGCCTTTCAATAACGTCGCCGATTGGTGTTACCGCGAGCACGCCGGCGTCGATTTCGTCGCGCACGTATTGGAACTCGCCGATCTGGACGGACTGGGAAAGCAGATCACAAAACAGACGTGCCTTCGGAAATAATTCGCTCGGCAATTCGCGTTTACCCGGAGCATCCGACCCGATGCTGACGATATGGGTTCCGGGTCCCACCCAAGCGGCATCGAACAGCGGTTCGCGTGCGGGTGTCGCCGTCACCACGATGTCGGCCGTGCGCACGGCTTCTTCCGGCAAGGCAGCGCGCGCCTTCAGTCCCCTTTCGCCGATCTGATCGACAAAAGCGTCGCGCCGCGGCGAAGGCCGGGCCACGACCAGCACGGTTTCGATTGGGCGGATGCGTGCCAGCGCCATCACTTCGAAGCTCGCCTGGTTGCCGGCCCCGAAGATCGCCAGAACCTTGGCTTGCTTGCGCGCAAGAAGATCGGCCGCAACCGCGTCGGCGGCGGCCGTCCTGTAGGCGTTGACCTTCCCGGCCTCGACTACGGCGCCGAGCCGACCTGTATGCTGATCGAGCAGCACGATGGTCGAGTTGTGGCGGGGAAGGCCACGTGTCGGGTTGCCCGACCAGAAGGAGCCAATTTTCACGCCGGTCAGCTCGCCCGACGAACCGGATTTGATTGAGAAGGTATTGGTCACCTCCTGTGTGCGCCCGAGAACGGCCGGAAAGACCCAGCTCTGCCGCGATGCTGCCGCCACGAGAGCCTCGCGCGCCGCCTCGAAAGCAAGTTCATGCGTGACGAGGTCGGCTGACTCCTCTTCGCTGATGTAGATCATCCAAAATTCCTCCTGGGCATCGGCGATCGCGGGCAACCACGAAGCGGCGATTCAAGGTGCCAGGTATTCCTCGCCCGATTTGCACGATTTGGCATGCCGAGGAACTGCATAAAACGAATAATACCGCTGATTTGCAGGGGCAAAACAGCAGCGAAATCTGTCCGCCGGGCGCGACTCTAAGATCCGACTTCAATCCGATTCTGGATCAACTGACAGCGTTGCACCTTATGGCTTTTGAGCATGACAGAGATGTCGTCAGCGCCCCGATCGAGCTGATGAAATTGGAAACCCGCCATTTGCCGGGCGCACTGAAGCTGTCGCAGGAGATCGCCTGGCCCTACCGTCAGGAGGATTGGGAATTTGCCCTGATGGTCGGCAATGGCCTGGTCCTTGAGCGGGCAGGACAGGTGATTGGCACGGCCATGTCCTGGTATTACGGACAGTCCTATGCCTCGGCCGGGATGATCATAGTTACTGGGTCCGCGCAAGGCGGTGGCAACGGCGCCCGGCTCTTTGATGGATTGCTTGAGGCGACACACGGTCGCAACCTGCTGCTCAACTCAACCGAGGAGGGGCTGGCGCTCTACAAGCGACGCGGCTTCACTGCCTGGGGCACGGTGCTTCAGCACCAGGGCTCGCTGGCTGTCGCCGTGACGCGGAGTACCCGCGACGACATCCGTCAAGCGACAGCCTCTGACCTCGCGGCAATCCAGGCCTTCGACGAACGGGCCACGGGCATGCCCCGGCTGCCGATGGTGGCTGCGCTCGCCGATGTGGGCAACGCATTGGTCATTGAGCGCAGGGGACGGATTGCAGGCTACGCTGTCGCGAGGAGGTTTGGCCGCGGCTATGTCGTCGGCCCTTGTGCAGCCGAGAGCGACCACGACGCGCGGCTTCTGATCCTGACCCAGCTTTCGAAGCTTCACAATCAATTCGTTCGCATCGACGTCTATGCCGAGGATGGATTGGGCGACTGGCTTGCGAGCCTTGGCCTGCAGCGGTCCGGCACTGCGACCGCCATGGTCAAAGGACAACGACCCGTCGCCGAGGGGCCAGCCCATATGTATGCGTTGGCAAACCAGTCGTTCACTTAGGAAACGAGACTATGAATAAGATGGCGGCAAACCTGGCGGTGAGCGAGACGGCTAGGACGATCGACGCCTTGGTCACCCCGGCGCTGCTTCTCGACCGTGGGCGGCTCGAGCGCAACATCAAGGGTCTGGCTGAGCGCGCCAGGAAGCT
Organism: Mesorhizobium sp. M0185; assembly: GCF_040322175.1. Taxonomy (NCBI): domain Bacteria; kingdom Pseudomonadati; phylum Pseudomonadota; class Alphaproteobacteria; order Hyphomicrobiales; family Phyllobacteriaceae; genus Mesorhizobium; species Mesorhizobium sp. M0185. The sequence goes on from NZ_JAMYSY010000014.1 coordinate 105,016, forward strand.
TGGCGTGGTGCTGCGCCCGCATATGAAGACGGCCAAGAGCATCGATGTCGCCCGATACGCGTTCCATCACGAACGCGGTCCGATCACGGTCTCGACCATCGCCGAGGCAGAGTATTTCGCGGGCCATGGCTTTCGAGACATGACCTACGCGGTCGGCATCTCGCCGGCCTCGGCCAAGCGGGCCATGGAGCTTTGTCGCCGCACCGGCGCTGATGTGAAGCTGTTGCTCGATTCGGTCGGTCAGGCCGATGCCCTGGCCAGCGTCCGCGAAGCCATCGGTATGACCCCATCTGTTTTCATCGAACTGGACTGCGATGACCATCGCGGTGGCTTGAGGCCGGACGACCCGAAATTGCTCGACGTGGCCGGCAGTGTCGTCGCGGCCAGTGCCAAACTCGTCGGCGTTCTCGCCCATGCAGGCGAATCCTATGGCTTGAACACGCCCGATGCGCTGGTCAAGGCAGGCGAGAACGAGCGTTCAGCCACGGTGCGCGCCGCTGAAATCCTGCGCGCCCATGGCCACGCCTGCCCGATCGTCAGCGTCGGCTCAACGCCGACAGCGCATTTCGTCGACAATCTCGAGGGGGTCACGGAGCTGCGCGCCGGGGTCTACATGTTCTTCGACCTGGTCCAGCACGGCGTTGGGGTGTGCGAACTCGACGACATCGCGATTTCCGTATTGGCCACGGTGATCGGGTCCAAGCCGGAAAAGGGATGGGTGCTGGTTGACGCTGGATGGATGGCGCTTTCGCGCGACCGGGGAACCGCAAACCAGCAGATCGACCAGGGTTACGGCGTGGTCTGCGACGAAAAGGGGCGGGTGCTTGAAGATGTGATCGTGGCCCAGGCCAGCCAGGAACACGGTATTCTCGCCATTCGTGCCGGCTCTGGAAAGTCCATGCCCGAGTTGCCGCTCGGGACTCGGGTCCGCATTCTGCCCAACCATGCGTGTGCGATGGCCGCCCAGCATGATTTCTACAGCGTTGTCAACGGGGACAGCCCCAAGATTGAAGCGCGTTGGGAGCGGATGCGCGGCTGGTAGGCGCGCGACTACGCTCGGATGTCGCCCCACTCAATCAACACTGGTGGTCAAGAAAATGAAGTTTACCTCTTACTGGCTGGATACGTCTCAGCCGTTCAATGAAGGGTCGTCCAGACCGCTCGAAGGCCACTACGACGTGGCGATTGTGGGCGGCGGCTTGACCGGCTCCTCCGCCGCGCTGGCCCTTGCCAAAAAGGGCGCCCGGGTTGCCATGTTGGAGGCCGAAACGATCGGCAATGCCGCGTCCGGCCGCAATGGCGGCATGTGCAACAACGGCTTTGCCCAGAACTATGCAATCATGGCTGGCAAGCACGGCAAGCCGGCCGCAAATGCGCTCTACAAGGCTTTTGACACCGGCGTCGATATGGTCGAGCGGCTGGTGCAGGAAGAGAAGATCGACTGCAGCTTCTCCCGCGTCGGCAAGCTCAAGCTTGCCGCCAAGCCCGAGCACTACGACGTGCTGGCGCGCAGCCAGGAACTACTGGCTGCCAATGTCGATCCCGACACCAGGATGATTGCGCGTGAGGACCTGGGAACCGAAGTCGGCACCAACCGCTACCATGGCGGGCTGCTCTTTCCCAAGAGCGCGGGCATGCATGTCGGCCGGTTCGTCCGGGGCCTCGCGACCGCCGCTGCCCGGCGTGGCGCAGAGGTCCATGAACGCTCGCCCGTCATGGCGATGCGCAAGGTTTCAGGCGTGCATGAGGTAACGACGCCAAAGGGCAAGATCGTCGCGCGGCAGGTCCTGTTGGCAAGCGGCATTTCCCAGGTTGGCCCGCTCGGCTGGATCCGCCGGCGCATGATCCCGGTCGGCGCATTTCTGATCGTGACCGAGCCGCTGTCGCCCGACCACCTTAGGCGTCTCATGCCGACTGGGCGCATGGTCGTCGACACGCGCAATCTCGTTGTCTACTGGCGGCTCACGCCGGACAATCGCCTTCTGTTCGGCGGGAGGGCGCGCTTTGCCGTGTCCAACCCTCAATCCGACGAAAAAAGCGGCCGGATACTCAAGGCGGCGATGGTCGAGGTCTTTCCGGAACTGGCCGGCACCAGCATCGACTACTGCTGGGGCGGCATGGTCGATATGACCCGCGATCGCCTGCCGCGCGCCGGAGAGCGCGATGGCATCTATTACTCGATGGGCTATAGCGGACACGGGACCCAGATGTCGACGTTGATGGGCACCATCATGGCCGACGTCATGGACGGGCGCCCCGAGCTCAATCCCTGGAAGGATTTCGACTGGCCAGCGATCCCCGGTTATTTCGGGCGCCCCTGGTTCCTACCGATTCTCGGCGCCTATTACCGCATGAAGGACCTTGTAGGGTGATGACGCCCCTCGAACACCTGGCCCGCAACGGCCACCTGGACAAGTTCTTCTTCGACGGTCAATGGGTTGAGCCGAGCGGCACCGCGACGGGCGTCGTCGTCAATCCCGCCACAGAAGAGGTTGTGAGCCAGTTTCCGCTAGGAAATGGCGAGGACGTTGACGCGGCCGTTGCAGCGGCTCGCAGGGCATTCGCCTCCTGGAGTCGGACCACGCCAGAAGACCGCGCGGGTCTGCTCGATCGCCTGCAAGCGCTGCTCGAGGCGCGCGGCGAACTGCTGGCTCAATGCCTGAGCCTCGAAATGGGCGCGGCGATCGGCTATGCGCGCAGCGCCCAGGTGCCGCTGGCGATCACGCATGTTAAGGTCGCTCGCGATGTGCTGACAGACTTTCGCTTCGTCAAGCAACGGGGGCAAACCGCCGTCACCCACGAACCGATCGGTGTCTGTGCCTTGATCACTCCGTGGAACTGGCCACTTTACCAGATCACCGCCAAGGTTTCGCCGGCGCTCGCTGCAGGCTGCACCGTCGTGCTGAAGCCGAGTGAGCTTTCTCCCTTGGACGCCCTGCTGTTCGCCGAGGCAATCGAGGAAGCCGGCTTCCCTGCCGGGGTTTTCAACCTCCTGCAAGGTGATGGTCCAGGCGTGGGTATGGGTCTCGCCTCCCATCCGGATGTCGACATGATCTCCATTACCGGGTCCACCCGCGCGGGCATTGCGGTGGCCCAGGCGGCAGCGACGACGGTCAAGCGTGTCGCGCAGGAGCTGGGCGGCAAGTCGCCGAACGTGATCCTGCCGGACGCAGATCTCGATCGCGCCGTTTCTCTGGGCGTAGCCGCCGCCTTCCGCAATCTCGGCCAGTCATGCAGCGCCCCGACGCGCATGATCGTGCCACGCTCGCTGCTCTCCGAGATCGAGGCAATCGCCAAAAGGGCCGCAGCCCAGATCGTCATTGGCGATCCGCTTTGCGAAGCCACAACTCATGGTGCAATCGCAAACCGTGCCCAATTCGACCGCATCCAAACCATGATCGGCGTCGGCATTTCTGAGGGCGCCAGGCTTCTCACCGGCGGACCGGGCCGTGCGCACGATCTGAACGTCGGGTTCTATGTGAGGCCGACCATCTTTTCCGACGTGCGCACGACCATGCGCATTGCCCAGGAAGAGGTCTTCGGGCCAGTTCTCTGCATTATCCCCTACGACACAATCGAGGAGGCCGTCACCATCGCCAACGACACGGTCTACGGTCTGGGGGCCCATGTGCAGGGCCAGGATGTGGACGCCGTCAGGGACGTGGCCTCGCGGATCCGCTCCGGTCAGGTGCATCTCAACTACCCGGCCTGGGATCCGCACGCCCCGTTTGGCGGTTTCAAGCAGTCCGGAAACGGACGCGAATATGGGATCGAGGGCATGTTGGAGTATCTCGAGGTAAAATCCATACTCGGCTATTTCTAGGCCCTGGGCCTGTCCGTGGCTTTCGACGGTCGGGAATAGCCGTCGGCTCACAAGTTCTTGCTCGGTACCCTGGCGCGCTTGCTGCGAGCCCACGCGATGACGCGTGCGTGCTCGTCCGCCATAGCCGCGTCGAAGCGGCTGTCGCCACTGAAAGCCAGGGCAAGTGCATTTGCGCAGAGTTCGGCGTCCCGGAAGCATCGCCGATGCCTGCGCAGTGACTGCGTCCTTGTTATAGCCAGCATCGTCAACAATCGCCCAGCCTGGCCCGTATGGCTTGCTGGGCAACGCTGCGCCACCGAGTGGCCTCTCGCGCCTTGCTGCGCCAAGAAGGTCGGCGAAGGCAGGCCATCCCGGCTCCGATCAAGAGCCCCGCGCGCCAGCCGGCCCACCAAGGTTGCCGCGATCACCCTTGATGTCGTAGAGCCTACGGTCGGCGGTTAAATTGGTGGAGAAGAATATATGCCAGAGCACCCGAAACTCGTCTCGACTGCCAAGTCGCATGGCGGCGCCCAGCATGTTTACTCTCATCTTTCGACGAGCTGCTCGTGCGAAATGACGTTTGCCATTTTCGTGCCTCCGCAGGCACGGGAAAGCCGTTGCCCCGTGGTGTGGTACCTCTCCGGGCTCAGCTGCACCCATGCGAATGTAATGGAAAAAGGCGAATACAGACGTATTGCCGCCGAACTTGGCTTGATCGTTGTCTGTCCCGACACCAGCCCGCGTGGTGCCGACATTCCGGATGAAAAGGACAATTGGCAGTTCGGCAGCGGCGCCGGTTTCTACCTCGACGCGACGCAAGAGCCGTATGCCAAGAACTATCGCATGTATTCCTATATCGTCGAGGAGCTGCCAGCCGTGATCGGGCGCGAATTTCCCGCCGATATGGCGCGCCAGTCGATCTTCGGCCATTCGATGGGCGGGCATGGCGCGCTGACGATCGCACTGAACAATCCCGCGCGTTTCAGAAGTTGCTCGGCCTTTGCGCCGATCGTGCAGCCAAGCACAGCCGGCTGGTCGAAGCCGGCTTTCGAAAAATATCTCGGCCTGGATGAGGCGTCGTGGCGGCGCTACGATGCCACTTCGCTCATCGAGGATGGACACCGTTTCCCGGAATTCCTGGTCGATCAGGGAACGTCAGACGGTTTCCTCCAGGAGGGCCTCAGGCCTTGGCTGCTCGAAGACGCCTGCTCCAAGGCAGGCATTCCGTTGAAATTGCGCATGCAGGACGAATACGATCACTCCTATTTTTTCATTTCGACATTCATGCATGACCATATCACGTGGCATGCCGAACGGCTTTCACGAGGGTAGGCCGTAGGAATAGGTCGGCAGTCAGGCGGGCTCGGTGACGACGCCGATGCGCCGGTAGACGAATGGTTCGTCCTTCGAAGGAACCGTCGCAGCGCGCTGGGCCTCGTCGATCAGCATTGCCATGCGCGCATGGATCGGCGATTTCGCGCAAGCCGGGTCCGTCGCGGCGGCATCGCCGGCGATTGCCATCGCCTGGCAGCGACAGCCGCCCCAGTCGATCTCGCGCCGCTCACAGTTGCGGCAGGGCTCCTGCATCCAGTCCGTGCCTCGAAAGGCATTAAATGCCGGGGAATCGGTCCAGATCGCGGCCAGGCTGCGTGATCCAAAACGCTCGAAGCCGAGCGACGGTATGGTCTGGGCGGCATGGCATGGCAGTACGGTGCCGTCTGGCGTCACCATGAAGGCGTCGCGCGCCCAGCCGCCCATGCACGGCTTGGGATAGATGGCGAAATAATCCGGCGTGACGAAATCGATGTTCATGATGCCGGTGAGCCGTTCGCGCGCCGCCGCGACGATCTCCGCCTGGCGGTCGACGGCAGCACGCTCGGGCATCAGTTGATCGCGATTGGTCAGCGCCCAGCCGGCGTACTGCACGTTGGCGATCTCGAGACGCTCCGCACCCAGCGAAAGGGCCAGATCGATGAATTCCGGTACCTCCTCGATATTGTGGCGATGGATCGGCGCGTTGATGGTAAGCGGCAAGCCGGCCGCGCGAGTGCGGCGTGCCGTTTCCAGCTTCTTTTCGTGGCTGCCCCTGTGATTGCCGATGCGCTCGGTGGTCGCCGGCCGTGCGCCTTGAAAGCTCAGTTGCAGATGATCGAGCCCGGCTTCGGCAAATGCCTCGATGCGGCCATCCGCAATGCCGACGCCGGCGGTGATCAGGTTGGTGTAGACGCCGCGCGCCGAAAGCCCGGCGATCAATTGCTCGAGATCGCGACGCAGCGTCGGTTCACCGCCGGACAGATGCACCTGGAGAACGCCAAGGTCGGCCGCCTGCGAGAACAAGTCGAGCCAGCTCTGCGTGTCGAGTTCGCGATTAGCCTTCAGCAATTCGAGTGGATTGGAGCAATAGGGGCATTGCAGCGGGCAGCGATGCGTCAGTTCCGCAAGCATGCCGATCGGGGGGAGAGGGGGCTCGCTCATAGCTTCACCAGCAGCTTGTCAGACCATTCCTGCAGGAAGGCGATGACATCGGCTGCCACAGCCTCCTGTTCGGCATCATAATCTGCGGCAAGGCCGGCAATGATGTGGCCGACCGTGGACCGCCCATCGCAGCGGCGCAATATGTCGAGGCTGATGTCGTTTGGCCAGAACACCTTTTCGGGCGACAGCACGGCGAACGCCTGGCGCACGGGGTCATACTGTATGCGCACGTGCTTCGGCAGCGATGGAACCGACTGCAGCGACACTATGGCTCTTTCGCGCAGTGCCATCATTGGGTTGCCTCCGGGCGGAAGGCGCCGGGCGGGATATTGCCCGGCTCGCCATAGGCGTGTTGAAGCGCGTCGAGCATGGCCCAGAGTATATCGCATTTGAACACCAGTGCATCGATCGCCTGCTGCTGGCGTTCTGCCGTGTCGGCACGTTCGAGCACATAGGCGAGGGCGAAGTCGGCGTCGCGCGAGGCCTGTTCGGGCCGTCGGGTGAAATAGGCCAGCGTGTCCTCGGTGATATAATCGTATCTGGCCAGCATCGCGGGTACCCGCTCGCCGATGATGAGCGGCGAGAACATCTCGGTCAGCGACGACGCGACCGCCTCCAGCAGGGTCCGGTTCGTGCAAAAGGAGAGGTAAGCGCCAACCGCAAAACGTGTCGCCGGCAGGGCCAGCCTCTCGCTCTTCACCGCGTCGGCATCGAGACCGAGCGAGGTCGCCAGGTGCAACCAGCGCGCAATACCGCCGCTCCAGCCGTCCTCGCCGTCATGATCCTCGATGCGTTTGCGCCAGGCGGCGCGAAACGCCGGATCCTCGGCATGAGCGAGGATCATGGCGTCCTTGCGCGGAATGACAGCCTGATAGCAATAGCGGTTCAGCGCCCAGGCCTGCATCTCGGTCCTCGACAGCGCACCGCTGGTCATCCTGTGATGGAAAGGATGGCGGTTGTGATAGCGCTCGGCACCGACCTGCCGCAGCACGGCTTCGAGCTCGCTTGAGGACAGGCCGTTGCTGGCTGCGTCGTGGAAATCACTCAAAGGTCCATCTCCATCCCGTCGCGGGCCACTACCCAGCCAGCCGCTTCGACTGCTGCATGCTCGGCAGAATTCTCGTCCAGAACAGGATTGGTGTTGTTGATGTGGACGAAGACACGGCGGCCAATCCTCACATCGGCCAAGCCGGCGATCGACCCTGCGTCTCCCGACATTGCCAGATGCCCCATGCGCGCACCGGTCTTTTGGCCGACGCCGGCAGCAATCATCTCGTCGTCGGCGAAGACCGTGCCGTCGAACAGAAGGCATGCGGCATCGGCTAGACGCGTGCGCAGGGTCGCATCGATGCGGGCGCAGCCGGGGATGTAGAAGACGGAGCCGCGACTGCCGGCACCGGCGATACGGACGCCGATTGTATCGCCGGCATCGGAGCTGAAATTGGCATCCGGCTGGCCTCTTTCTTCGAGATAGAGGGCTATCTTCCCGGGCACGGGAAAGCTCTCGACAGCCACCCCGGTGTCGTGGCCGTCTGCGTCGCAGATCGACAGTTCTTGCGCCGGCGGCAAGATGCGTCGCGGCACAAGCGCCGGATCGAGGACATTGAAAATCGAATTCGCCTCCAGCGTCGCCAGAACCTGTGTCGTTGCATAGATAGCGAAAGGCTGCCGCTCACGCAGGCTGAGCAGGCCGGCCACATGATCGACATCGGCATTGGTCAGCACCACCGCGCGAATAGGTGTCGAGCGCAGCGGCGCATCGTGCGCGGGCTGCAATTCAGGCGTTGCCGCGATCTGCTGGCGAATGTCGGGCGAGGCGTTGAACAGAACCCAGCCGAGTCCATCCGCCGACGCGGCGACACTCGATTGGGTTCGTGAATGCACGCCAGCTACCCCGGTGCGAGCCGCACGGCTCAGACGATAATTGCAGTTCCATTGCGGAAAGCCGCCGCCGGCCGCCGATCCGATGATTCTCAAGCGCATGAAAACGCCCGCCCCGCGGCTTCCCTGACCAGCAGCCAATTTGCAGCCGCAAAAAATGCCCCGCCCGCTTTGCGCGCCTCAAACTCTTTCACGAAAATCCCATACGGCAAGGGGATGCGTGCCCCTGTTGCCAGGGACACGCACCTCTGCGGCCTACTTCTTGGGAGTAATTTCAGCAGGCAGATACCGCGAAATTTCAAAGCCCGCAGCAACCTGACACATGGTCGGTTTAGTCCAGCTCTTCTTCATAACATTTCTCCTCTTCTACCAGCCCGAAGGGGCCGATCCGGTGGTTAGCCAACCATTGCAGGGCACCGAAGCAATGGCTCGTCCATCACGTTCTCAAAATGGACAAATGAACGCAAGGTTTTGAAAGACCGAAAAACAAAACTATCGAAAGTAGCTGTAGTCTTCTCTTCAATTGTTCATCGCGTAGGTTTTTCCTCCTCCTGACCCATCCCGACTATTGCGTGATCGGATTGTCGTGCTCGTCGATCAGCGGCACGTTGTAACCCAGCAGAAGCTTGGTGATCTCCGCCTGGTTTTCCCTGATCACCCGGTTGAGCGTCCGTTTCCATTCCTGGTCGGACGGACGTACGCCCATGGTGATGCGATAAGACATGCGCGAGCCGGTTTTTTCCTTCAGCAGCGGAACAATGGTGACGTCGGCTCCGAGTTCCCTGGCATAGTAACCCGCCATCGGCCCCCACAGGACCGCCGCGTCGATCTTGCCGGCGAGCATGTCCTTGATCATGACCTCCCCCATGGAAGGGGTGACGCGCGTATCCACCGCCAGCGGGTAGATCTTGGCGGTCCGCAGAAGCTTGTTGGCGGCCATGTTGGCGGTTGGCGGCGTGCTTTCGACGACGCCGATTCTCTTGCCGGAAAGTTTCGGGTCTTCGATCGTCTCGATGCCTTCCATGCCGTTGCCTTTGGGGTATACGAGCACATAGGCGGACCGATAGTAGGCGTTGGTGTTCTGCACCAGTTCATCGCCTTGGGCGTAGCCCATGATGATGTCGCATCGATTGGCCCCCAGCGTGTTGCGCACAAAGCCGATGACAGTGGGAAACCACGTGTAAGCGACTGATTTCCGCCCCGTCTTCTTGGCAACCAGTTCAGCCAGCTTGTTTTCGAAGCCTTGGCCGTTCTTGTCGGTAAAGGGCATGTTCGAGGGATCGGCGCAGACGCGCAGAATGTCGGGATCGACCAGTTCGCCCGCAGCGCCAAGCCCGGCATTTTGCGCCAGAACATTCGACGGCAGCAAGGCGAGCGCGCCGAGGATCGGCAGAACGACGCGCAGCTTCGATGCAGTGCAGCCGGTCATATCATCCACCCATGCAGGATGCTTCGGCATCCTTGGCTGCCTGAGCCTTGTTTTCGTGCTTGGGCGGCCTGCCGCGGGGTGCCGCGCCATCGGCGCGCGCGCGCAGATAGACGTAGAGATCGTCAAGGTAACAATAGACGTTCTTGTTGTCGCCAAAGGCAGGCATGACGTTTTCCTTGCCGCCGCCGACATTCTTGCGGCCCTCGGCGACGATCGACAGGAACGTGGCGTAATCCAGGGTTTTCAGACTATTGACCAAGGCAGGCGCATAGCTCGAACCTGTTGCGTCCTGTCCGTGACAGACATGGCAATCGGAGTGATACCGACGGTACCCGCTGAACGTGTACCAATCGACGGTTCCGTTTTCGATCTTGTAGGTCGGATTTCCGTCCGCATCTAAATATTTGCCCCCTTCTTGCTTCACCGCCTTGGCTTTTTCCATGCTGTCTTCGGCCCGTACCAGACTTGAGCTGGCCAGAGGCAGCAGGACCAGGGCGAGAGCGGAAACTGCAATGCGAACGATCATTCAGACTCTTCCTTCATTTGCCAGGGACACTGGCTGCCGTCGTGCTCGGCATTAATCGGTGTTGGGTGGGCGCGCAATCGAGAGCCCGGTTCCCGGCTTCGGGTGACCCGGGCTCTCGTTTTCGAACCTAGTCGTAAGGCTCTTCCCGGTTATCAGTCCGGGAGGCCGAAGACGGTGAGCTGGCCGCCCAGCGTCGTATAGTCGGCAAGTGCCGCGTAACCGCCGACGGCACCCAGACCAGCGGTTCCAACGACCGCGGTCTCGTCGCCCTGCGCACGGCCCTGATCGACGGCGCCATGCCAGGCAGCGGCGTTATCGGGCGAAAGCAGCCCCCCTGCCAGACCGATACCCGCCCATCCACCGACGCCGGACAGAACGGCGACGTACTGCTTGCCGTCATGCTCGTAGGTCGTGATGTTGCCGATGATGCCGGACGGGGTCTTGAACTTGTAAAGTTCCTTGCCGTCCTTATCGACCGCCTTGATGTAGCCTTCGAGGGTACCGTAGAAGACGACGTCGCCATCTGTCGCCAATGCGCCCGACCACACCGAGAACTGCTCGGGCTTCGACCAGACGATCTCACCCTTGGCTGCATCCCAGGCAATGAAGTTGCCCATGTTACCGTCACCGCCAGGCGCCGCATACATCGACACGGTGGCGCCCACATAGGGCTGACCGGCGGTGTAGCTCACTTTGTAAGGCTCATAGTCCATGCAGACATGGTTGGTCGGCACGTAGAACAACCCGGTCTTCGGCGAGTAGGCCGCCGGCTGCTGGTCCTTGGTTCCAAGCGCGGCCGGGCAGATACCGGTCGAGTTGGTGTCTTCGCCGTTCTGCTGGGTCGAATACTTGGCGACGACCTGCGGGCGGCCATACTGGTCGCTCTTGGGATCCATGTTGACTTCCGTCGCCCAGTTCACTGCCGGGTCGTATTTCTTGGCGACGAGAAGTTCGCCGGTGGCTCGATCCATTGTGTAGGCAAAGCCGTTGCGGTCGAAATGCACCAGCACGTCGTGCTTGGCGCCGTTGACCTCCATGCCATCGACGAGAATCATCTCGTTGATGCCGTCATAGTCCCACTCATCATGCGGGGTCATTTGGTAGAGCCATTTGGCAACACCGGTATCCGCATCGCGAGCCATGATTGTCATGGACCAGCGATTGTCGCCTGGGCGCTGGACCGGGTTCCACGTCGAGGGATTGCCGGTGCCGTAATAGACCAGGTTCAGCTTGGGATCATAGGAATACCATCCCCATGTCGTGCCGCCGCCCGTCTTCCACTGTTCGCCTTCCCAGGTGTTCGTGCCGGAATCCTTTCCGACAGGCTTGCCGAGATGGGTCGTCTTCTCGGGATCGAGAAGGGTGTCTGCATCAGGACCTTCCGAATAGGCTTTCCAGGCGAGCTTGCCGTCTTTCAGATTGTAGGCGGCCAGCCAGCCGCGAACACCGAATTCAGCACCGGAGACGCCCACGAGCACCTTGTCCTTGATGACTACGGGTGCCGACGTGCCGGATTCGCCCTTTCCGCCGTCGGTCTGGTCTCCGTTCTTGACAGACCAGACGACCTTGCCGGTCTTGGCATCGAGCGCGACGACGGTGGTGTCGGCCTGGTTGAGAATGATCTTGCCGTCGCCATAGGCAACACCGCGATTGACCGTGTCGCAGCACATGATCGGAATGACGTTCGTGTCCTGCTTGGGCTCGTATTTCCACAGGATCTTGCCGTCATTCTTGAGGTCCAGAGCATAGACGTTGTTTGGGAAAGGCGTGTGGACATACATCACGTCGCCGATGACCAGCGGCCCGCCTTCGTGACCGCGCAGCACGCCGGTGGAAAAGCTCCATTTGACCTGCAGGTTCTTCACATTGTCGGCAGTGATCTGGTTGAGTTTGGAATAGCGGGTGTTGGCGTAGTCACCCGTCTGCATCGCCCAGTTCTTCGCATCCGATGCGAGCTTTGCAAGGTCTTCATTGGCCGAAGCCGTATAGGCAGCGCCGAGCGATAAAAACGCCGCGGTCGTCAGAATGTAGGTAGTTTTCGCAAGTACACGCATCCAAAATCCTCCCGGGTTCGCAGTGAAGAATCGACCGTCAAGCCCCACAAGGGCTTGCCCAAGCAATTCATGTTGGGAAGTTATTTTCCGGCAGCTGTCACGACCTACCCCGAAGCAGAGGGCACCGTTACCGCCCGCCCCCCTTGGTCTTCGAAAGACTGCCGCCGCTCCCTGATGACGGTGGCGCTCTTGAAGCCGGAAACAGGAAAAAGCTATGTCATCGTAAAAGGCCAGGCAAGCAAAAACCTACAATGGGTCGCTGCGCTGCAATATCGATATGGTGCGATGCAATATTTAGAAACAATTAAAATAAGCGCCGCGTGAAAAAACTAATAAGAGGATGACCGCCAGCCGCGATATATATAGCAAACATATTGTTCGCGTATTCTCGAGGTGATACCCATTTGACTTTATTTCGATATATTCTGCGGGGCACCTCCGAGTAAGTATGCGTGCTTATCGCTCGTTGCCGATAGTGAGCGAAGCATGAAATGAACGCGTGAAGGAGGGTGCGCAGCGGGTCATGAAGCTGGCTCTTGTCGGCCGATAGGGCATTCCTCCTTTGGTCCTATACGCAGGCCATGGGAGCTTGACTGGCTTTGCGGCACGTCGCCAATTGGAGCGATGATCCCGTCTGGATGCATGGTGTCCAGGCCAACTGGAGGTTCCTCATGATAAGGTCTGTTGGATCTCTCACCTTGCCGGTGGCCTTTGCGGCGACGCTGGCTTTTGCGAACTTGGCCAACGCCGCGGGAGACTACCCGACGGCAACGATTGCCGACTACGTGCTCGGCTGCATGCAAACAAATGGCCAGACACATCAGGCGCTTGAAAGCTGTTCCTGCTCGATCGATGTTATCGCCTCGATCCTTCCTTACGATCACTATGAGAGGGCGGAGACCTTCAAAAGCATGTCGTTGACGACAGGGGAGGCCGCAGGGTTGTTTCGCGAAAGCGCGCCAGCGAAGGCGGCGCGCACGGAACTGAAACGCGCGCAGGCTGAAGCCGACGTACGTTGCTTTTAATCAGGCGAAACAGGCGCGCGTGGGGGTGCCTCACAGTCTCGCCGTTTCTATTGGCCATTGGCTGCGAAATACCTTCCAATCCGCATTCGAGCCGTAAGGCGATCAGGCCACACCCGGAAATTTTTGCTGGAATGACCGTAAAAGGTCGCTCATCACCTGTGGATTGCGATGTTGTCGCGGCAAGCCTACGTCGAACATGCCGAGCACGTGGGCTGGGCGCTGCGCAAGCACGATGATGCGGTCCGACAGCACCAGTGCCTCGCGCAGATTGTGCGTGACCATCAAGGCGGTCGTAGGCCGCGCCGACCACACGGTCAAAAGCAATTGCCGAAGCCGCTCGGCGGTCTGTTCGTCGAGGGAGGCAAAGGGTTCGTCCAGGAAAAGCACCGCCGGTTCGGTGGCGAAAGCCCTGGCAAGCGCTGCCCTGCGCGCAAGGCCGAGCGAAAGCTCCGCCGGATAGAGCGAGCGCATGCCGGCGAGGCCGAGAGTGTCAAACAGCTCGTCGAGACTCTTCGCTCTTAGGCTTTTCGGCAGCGCCAGCCTGACATTCTGCTCCACCGTCCGCCATGGCAGCAAAGTCGGCTCCTGGAACACGGCGGCGATGCGGTTCGAGCCGCCTTGCGGCAGTTGGAAAGAGCCGGAAAAGTCTTTGTCCAGTCCAAGCAGGATGCGCAACGTCGTGGTCTTGCCGCAGCCCGACGGCCCAAACAGGCAAGCGAATTCGCCCGGCCGGACCTCGAAGGACAGACCCTGAAGCGCCGTGATCGACACGCCTTGCGCGGACCTGAAGGTCTTTTCAGCGATGTCGACCCTAAGCGGGACGGCGGCGCCAACGGGTTGCATGTCGTTCAATGGGCTGCACCAGGAGAAGTTCGATGACAAGCATCACCGCCACGAAAGCCAGCGTGTAGGCAAGAATGGCGGCGACGTCGAAGAGCTGGAAATAAAGATAGATCTGGAAACCGACGCCATTGGAGCGGCCGAGCAGTTCGACCACCAGGACGATCTTCCATATGAGGGCGATGCCGGACCGCGAGGCCGCGGCAAAATAGGGCTGCAGTTGCGGCAGCAGGACATGGCGGATGCGCTCGAGTGGGGCGAAGCGGTAGACGGCGGCCATTTCGGCATAACGCGGATCAAACGCCCTGGCGCCTTCGCGCATCGTCACCACGACATTCGGGATCTTGTTCACGGCAACTGCGCCAATCGCCGCCACCTCGTTGAGGCCGAACCAGATATAGGCGAGCACGATGACCACCAGCGCGGGAATGTTGAGAAACAGGACCACCCACGGACTGAAGAACCGGTCCGCACCGCGGTAGCTGCCGAGGATGACGCCGATGACCGAGCCGATAATCATTGCGACGACGTACGCCGCAGCAACCCGTCCGAGCGTCGCGCCAAGATGATAAAAAAGGTCACCGCTCGCCGCTTCCCTGAGCAGTACCTGACAGACCTGCCCTGGTGGGGGGAAAGCACGGCTTTGCCACAGATGGGCCGCGAGGCTCCACAGCAGGCAAAGCCCCAGCAGGGAAACCGTTACCGTCAGCGCCGGCGTCAGCGGCGTCGCAAAGCCGGATCGACCCGACTTGTCTTCCGTTGCGGTCATTTCGCGAGTTCCGGCCAGAACGTGCCGGGCGCCATCTCGGGCGCCCTCCCAACCAGCTTCTCGCCGCCTATCGCGGCCAGCACGTGATAGAGTTTGCCCGCATCGGCCGCTTCTTCGCCGATCGGCCGTCTCGGGATGCCCTGGCGATAGCGGTCGCGCAGTTTTTCCAACTCCTTGCCTTTTGCGCGAATGAGTGGCGCCAGGCGCAGCCATTCATCATCGGATCTGGCCAGCAAGTCCTTGGCCTGCATGGATGCCTTGACGAAGCCCCGGACGGCATCCGGATTGTCGTTCGCCCATTGGTCGTGGAAGACGTAGCCGAGCGCCGACACGGGGCCCGAGGCACCAAGCGCTTTCGCCGCGTCATCCGCGCCGATCAACCGACGAAAGCCGTTGGCCTCGAGCCGGGCGCAGAAATGCCAGAAATTGAGTACGGCATCGAGTTCGCCTTGCATCGCCTTTTCAGAAATCAGCGGCGGCGCGCCAAAGACGACCTCACAGGCTGTCGGCAGGTCGAGGCCGTGCTCGCGTCTGGCCAGCGCCTGGACCAGTAGCCAGCTCTTGTCGAGCGGGCCGCCGGCGACACCGATTTTCTTTCCCTTGAGGTCGGCGAGCGTCCGGATCGGCGATTCCTCCTTCACCATGATTGCCCCCACGGCGGTCGAATAAGGGGCCAATGTAAGGTCGCCGCCCTCGGAGCGCTGGCGCGAGACCCACAGCCAGTCGGTCACGATCATGTCGATCGCGCCGGCCAGCAGCGCGACGTTGGTCGCATCCTCCCCGGCGAAGTAGACAATCTCCAGATCGATCCTGTTGGCCTCGTCGAGCTTGTGGCGTTTCAGCGTATCGAGTTCCCAGCTCACGGTGCCGAACTTCAGGACACCAATTCGGACCTTAGCGGCCGCAAAGACGGCAACCGGCTTTGAGGCGAGGATGGCCCCCAGAGCCGCCAAGCGCAGCGTCGTACGCCGCGAAATCATCATGGCGTCTCCTCTTTCAGGGCCGTCGACGAACCAGGAATGTCGATCAAATCGCTCGTTCCTTGCTCGGAACGGCACATTTCCAGCGCACGACCTTGAGACTCGGATGTTCCTGAGACCATTTTGCGATCTCGGCGGGCGCCAGGAACATGCATTGGAACAGAGAGCCGCGGCTCTCGAAATAGAGATGTTCATCTCGGCAATTGCCCGGATTGGCGCTAAGGCACACCGTTAATATGAGATCGACCATGTCCATTTGGCACTTATCATCGCCTGCGCGGCGAACTCTCCAGAGTTCGTGCTTTGGAGTTGCGCGGATTCCTGAAGGTGCCCAAACAGCAAACCGGTTGGAGTGAGGCTACGCGTTCGGCCAACAGGCGTCAATGATGTGGACCGCGTGTCGCTACACACTTCCCGTCGCGCAGTCGGGAAACGAAACAGGACCTTTGTACGATTGACTTCCTTCATCGGCAGTCTAGCTTTTCGAGGCGTGCAGGTGCTGCCAGCCCGGGGAGGAAGGACGAATAGTTCGCTCTCCCGCTTTAAAACGAATGCCGGCGATCAAGGCATCGACACGCGTAAAGTGTCCCGGGCACTCACACGATCAATGAGGAAATGCCATGCGCGCAGTCGCATTTTTCGCCGCCGTGTCCGTCGCCACCTTTGTCACTACCCAGTCTCAGGCACAGGATGCCGCGGCGGGTGAGAAGGTCTTCGCCAAATGCAAGGTCTGCCACGTCGCAGACAAGGACCAGAACAAGGTCGGTCCGTCCTTGAACGGCGTTATCGGCCGGACGGCCGGGACGCATCCGGGGTTCAGCTATTCCAAGGCCATGACCGAGGCCGGCAAGTCCGGCGTCAAATGGGATGAGGCCACGCTGACGACCTACCTTCGCGATCCCAGGGCGATGGTCAAAGGAACCAAGATGGCGTTTGTCGGCCTCAAGAAAGACGAGGACATCGCCAACGTCATTGCTTATCTGAAACAATTCTCCAAATAACGAGGTACCGCCGGCCGTTGGACTGCGCTCGGCCGGCGTTGGCTGGGCTGCGCTTGGGGTCACGCAGCGTCTTGCAGCCTCTGCATCGCGGAGGGCAGATCGAACAGGCTGTCGCAAACGAGGTCGGCGCCAAGCTCTTCAACGGGAATTTGGCTGTATCCGCCACGCAGCAGAATGACTGCCATGCCGGCGGCGCGGGCGGCGGCCACGTCGGCGCTGCTGTCTCCGACCATCAGCGTGTCACGAGGTTCGACCTGAAGCAGGTCGAGCGCTAGCAACAGCGCGTCTGGCGCCGGTTTCAAGTATGTCACCGCGTCTCCGCCGATGATCGCGCCGAGATATTCCGTCAGCCGAAAATGCAGCAGGATTTCGCGAGCTGCCAGCTGCGGCTTGTTGGTCACCACGCCCAAGGCTATTCCGCTCAAATGCAAGTGCGTGAGAACCTCCCTGACGCCAGGCATCAGCCTCGTGCGGCCGGTCAGATGCCTGCGATAGATCGGCGCCATGACGCGGTTGGCCTCATCGAGCGCAGTGCCGAGGAGCGGCGTGCCGGAAGCCGCGAAGGCTCGGTCGACCAGTTTCCTGATGCCGCCGCCGATCATGGCCTTGACCTGATCCAGCCGCAGCGGCGGCAGATCGCGTCCGGCCAGCAATTCGTTGACGGCGGCCGCTATATCAGGCGCCGAATCGACCAGTGTGCCGTCGAGGTCGAACAGGATCGCCTTGGGCGAGCGAAACGGCCTGCCTGCGCCGACGTTCATGCAGCATCCTTCCACTTGATCGAACAGCCGATCGAAGCGATCTGGTCAAGCGGTCCGTCGCCGGTTCGGGCAACCTGCTTCATCGCCTCGAACAGGTCGCGCCTCAGCCCGGGCGATTCGGCGTCGCGTCGCGACGCGTCCAGCCGGCCGCGGTATTGCAGCGTCAACTCGCTGTTGAGCCCGAAGAAATCCGGGGTGCAAACGGCTCCGTAGGCACGCGCCACCGTCTGGTGCTCGTCATGGAGATAGGGGAAAGTGAGGCCGTTCGTCCTGGCAAAGAGCTTCATGTTGTCGAAGGAATCATCTGGATAGGCGTCGCTATCGTTGGAGTTGATCGCGACAAAGCCGATGCCTTCGGCCTTGAGGTCATTGGCGTCGCGCACCATGCGTGAAATCACCGCCTTCACATAGGGGCAGTGATTGCAGATGAAGGCCACCACCAAGCCGTTCGGGCCGGCGTGGCTTAAGATCGAATGCGATGTGCCGTCGACGCCGGGCAAAACGGCGTCGATGGCTCGCCAGCCGAAGTCGCAGACAGGTGGGATTGCCGCCAAGTTTTCCTCCGATGAAATGTTTGCCCTCCGATGAAACGGTTTACGCCGCTTTCCGGATCGCCCCGTCGGCCGCCTGCCTGATGGTGCCGATATTGGCGCGATAGGCCGCCTCGGTGCCGCCCTTAAAGATGGCCGAGCCGGCGACCAGCACATTGGCACCGGCCGCGGTGACAAGCGGAGCGGTTTCGGGCGTGACGCCGCCGTCGATCTCTATGTCGATCGGACGATGGCCGACCAGCGCCTTGACCCGCCTGACCTTGTCGACGACCGCCGCAATGAAGGCCTGGCCACCGAAGCCCGGATTGACCGTCATGAGAAGCACCAGATCGAGCCGGTCAAGTACATATTCGATGACGCTTTCCGGCGTTGACGGGTTTAGCGACACGCCTGCCTTCTTGCCGAGATTTCTGATTGCCTGCAGCGATCGGTCGAGATGCGGTCCGGCCTCGGCATGCACCGTAAGGATGTCGCAGCCGGCATCGGCGAAGGCGCCGAGATAGGCGTCGGCCGGCGCGATCATCAGGTGGCAATCGAAGACCTTGTCCGTTCGATTACGGATCGCCTTGACCACCGGCGGACCGAAGGTGATGTTGGGCACGAAATGGCCATCCATCACATCGAGATGGATCCAATCGGCACCCGCCCGGACGACCGCTTCGACCTCGTCGCCGAGCCGCGAGAAGTCCGCGGAAAGCACCGAGGGCGCGATGATTGTTTTGGTATCCATGGTCGTCGGCTCCCATTCTGTCGTCCGTTTCCGGTCGCTGCACACCAACCGCCGTCATCTTGTCAGCGCGCCTTCGTCTCCGGTTCGCCTTCGAGCTTACCTTCCGCGAACACGCGGCTGCCGCGAATATCGGATTCCTCGATGGTGATAAGATCGATTTTCGTCAACGCCCGGTCGCGCGATGCGAAAAGCCGGCTGGCCTGGCGAAGCCGCGCCCGGTCGAGGCTATTGCGAACGGAGCGGGCGTTGGAGAAATGCGGCAGCCGCATGCGGATCGGGAGATACTCTTCGAGCGCCTTGGCCGCCGCTTCGCTGAGACGGTAATTCTGTTCCGCCAGCATGATCTCGGCGATTGATTTGAGTTCGCTGACGCCGTAGTCCGGAAAATCGAGGTGATGGGCGATGCGCGAGCGCATGCCGGGATTGCTGTCGAAGAAGCGGTCCATCTTGTCCTTGTAGCCGGCAAGAATCACAACCAGATCGTCACGGTTGTTTTCCATGCATTGCAGCAGGATTTCGATCGATTCCTGGCCGTAGTCGCGTTCGTTCTCGGGCTTGTAGAGATAGTAGGCCTCGTCGATGAAAAGCACCCCGCCCATGGCGCGCTTGATCACTTCGCGGGTTTTGGGCGCGGTGTGGCCCACATACTGGCCGACGAGATCGTCGCGCGTCACCGCGACCATGTGCCCTTCGCGGACATAGCCAAGACGATGCAGGATTTCGGCCATTCTGAGCGCCACGGTGGTCTTTCCGGTACCGGGATTTCCCGTAAAGTTCATGTGCAGCGTTGGTGCGCCAGAGATCAGCCCGAACTTGCGGCGAAGGCGGTCGACCAGGAGCAGCGCAGCGATCTCGCGGATGCGGTTCTTGATGGGCTTCAGGCCGACGAGTTCGCGGTCGAGCTTGTCCATCACCTCGTCGATGTTGGACGCCTCGAACTCGGCCTGTAGATCAACCGATTCGCCCTGCGCGGCAGCGCTCTTTGCTATCGCGTCCAGCATGGTTCGCCTAGCTCCGTTCGCCTTCGGGCCTGTCGGTCGCATAAGGCACGATCGAATAGCCCTGACTGCGGCCGTCACGCTCTTGGCGCAGCAGCCGGAACCCGGGTTCATTGGATGGCCGGTTGACGATGAATGACATGCGCGGTGCTTCCCAGCCCTTGGTCGAATCGAAGGCGGTGACCCGGACATACATGTTGGGCATAGCTTTCCGGCAATTGTTGACTTCAAGCAGGATGCCCGCCGGGTCCCTCAGGTCGAACATCGGGTTGCCGTACATTTCCCAATAGGTGTTTCGCGGATGTGGATCGTCCGTGTACTCGACGCTGACCGCCCAGTGGTTTTTCAGTGCGTATTTGATCTGCGCCGAAATCTGCTCATCGGTTAGCTCGGGCAGGAACGAAAACTGTCCCTGCGTGACCTTGTTTCCGGGATTGGTCATCATGGCGACGGTTCCTTTCGTCTAGAAGCTCGGCGTTGCGGTTGGCACAAAGTCGGCCGTGTCGGTCGATTCGTAGTTGAAGGTGACGTCCTTCCACGTCTCCAGGGCCGCCTTGAGCGGCGTGCACCATCTGGCCGCCTGTTCGAGGATTTTGGTCCCTTCGCGCAGATAGTCGCGGCCCTCGTTGCGGGCGAGGATCATCGCCTCCAACGCGACGCGATTGGCCGTCGCGCCGGCCTGGATGCCGTCCGGATGGCCGATCGTGCCGCCGCCGAACTGCAGGATGACGTCCTCGCCGAGATAATGGATCAACTGGTGCATCTGGCCGGCATGGATGCCACCGGAGGCGACGGGCATCACCTTGTTGAGCGAGGCCCAGTCCTGATCGAAGAACAGCCCGGTTTCGAGGTTCTGCGGCGTGCGCTCCTCGCGCAGCGTGTCATAAAACCCCTTGATCATAAGCGGGTCGCCTTCCAGCTTGCCGACCACCGTGCCGGCATGGATGTGATCGACGCCGGCCATCCGCATCCATTTGCAGATGACGCGAAAATTCATGCCGTGGTTCTTCTGGCGCGAATAGGTCGAGTTGCCGGCCCGGTGCAGGTGCAGGATCATGTCGTTGCGGCGTGCCCACTTGGCCATCGACTGGATCGCCGTGTAGCCAATGACGAGGTCGATCATGACAATGCAGGAGCCAAGCTGTTTTGCAAACTCGGCGCGCTCGTACATCTCCTCCATCGTGCCGGCGGTGACGTTGAGATAATGGCCCTTGACTTCGCCGGTGGCGGCCGACGCCTTGTTCACAGCCTCCATGCAGTAGAGGAAGCGGTCGCGCCAATGCATGAAGGGCTGTGAGTTGATGTTCTCGTCGTCCTTGACGAAGTCGAGGCCACCCTTCAGCGCCTCGTAGACGACGCGGCCGTAGTTGCGGCCGGACAGGCCAAGCTTCGGCTTCGTCGTCGCGCCGAGCAGCGGCCGGCCGAACTTGTCGAGCCGCTCGCGTTCCACCACGATGCCGGTCGCCGGGCCCTGGAAGGTCTTGAGGTAAGCCACCGGGATGCGCATGTCCTCGAGCCGCAAGGCCTTGACGGCCTTGAAGCCGAACACGTTGCCGATGATCGATGCAGTCAGGTTGGCGATGGAGCCGGGCTCGAACAGGTCGAGATCGTAGGCGATATAGGCGAAGTATTGTTGCTCGATCCTGGTGCCTGGACCTGTGTTCGGCACCGGCTCGGATTTGAATGCCTTGGCGCGGTAGAGCTCGCAGGCGGTCAGCCTGTCGGTCCACACCACGGTCCATGTCGCGGTAGAGGATTCACCGGCGATGGCGGCGGCCGCCTCCTCGTGGTCGACGCCGGGCTGGGGCGTGATCCGAAACATCGCGATCAGGTCGGTCTCCTTGGGCCGGTAGTCCGGCTCCCAGTAGCCCATCTTCTTGTAGGGGATGACGCCCGACCTGTAGCGTTCCTTGCCTTCGTTGAGCGTGCCTGCTGAGGGCATGTCGATCTTGTTCATGGCAGGTCTCCTGGTTGCCGCTCAGGCGGCTTTCGCGGTTGCGATTTGGGGGTCGAGCTTTCCTGCGGCGTAACGTTTCGCCATTTCATCCATGGCGATCACCCTGATCTTCGACGCGTGGCCTGCGGTGCCGAAGCGTTCGAAGCGATTGCGGCAAAGGTCGCGCAGGGCGTCCATGGCGGGTTTCAGGAATTTACGCGGATCGAATTCGCGCGGGTCCTCCGTCGCAACGCGGCGGAACTGCCCGGCCATGGCCATTCGGCAATCGGTGTCGATGTTGACCTTGCGCACGCCGTAGCGGATGCCGCGCTCGATTTCCTCGACCGGGACGCCAAAGGTCTGGGGCATCTCGCCGCCATAGTTGTTGATGATGTCCTGCAGTTCCTGCGGCACGGAGGAAGACCCGTGCATGACCAGATGCGTGTTGGGCAGCTTTTCGTGAATCGCCTCGATCACCTGCATGGCCAGGATACCCCCGTCAGGCTTGCGGCTGAATTTATAGGCGCCGTGCGAGGTACCGCAGGCGATCGCCAGCGCGTCGACCCGGGTGGCGGTCACGAAGTCGACCGCCTGATCGGGATCGGTCAAAAGCTGGTCATGGGAAAGCGCACCTTCGGCGCCGTGCCCGTCCTCGGCCTCGCCCTGGCCGGTTTCCAGCGAGCCGAGCACGCCGAGCTCGCCTTCGACCGAAGCGCCGACCCAATGCGCCATGCGTGCGACACGTTCGGTGATGGCGACGTTGTAGTCGTAGCTCGCCGGCGTCTTGGCGTCCGCCATCAGCGATCCGTCCATCATCACCGAGGTGAAGCCGTGGCGGATCGCCGACAGGCAGGTGGCCTCGTTGTTGCCGTGATCCTGATGGATGCATAGCGGAACGGCCGGATGGATTTCGGTCAACGCCTCCATCATCTTGGCCAGCATGATGTCATTGGCATAGGAACGGGCGCCGCGCGAGGCCTGGATGATGACCGGCGCATCGCAGGCCCTGGCGGCCTCCATGATGGCGAGGCCCTGTTCCATGTTGTTGATGTTGAATGCCGGCACCCCGTAGCCGTGCTCGGCGGCATGGTCGAGAAGCTGGCGAAGGGTGATGCGGGCCATGGTCGTCCTCCTAGATGATGAGCTTCAGCGCCGCTGCCGCGACGGCTTCGGGCGTGATGTCGAAATGCCGGTAAAGGTCCGGGGCAGGGGCGCTGGCGCCGAAACCGGCCATGCCGACGAAAGTGCCGGTTTCGCCGATCCAGCGGTCCCAGCCGAGCCGTGCTGCGGCTTCGATGGCGATGCGGGGCGCCGAGCCGAGGACGGCCTTGCGGTAGTCCGCATCCTGTTCCTCAAAGAGCTCCCAGCACGGCATCGAGACGACCGCGGCGGCGATGCCGTGCTCGGTCTCCAGCCGTAGGGCGGCGGCAACCGCGATCTCGACCTCCGAGCCGGTGGCGATCAGCGTCGCCGCGCGCTGCCCGGCTGGCTCGCGCAGGATGTAGGCGCCCCGGCTCGACCGGTTCTCGTCGCTGTGTGGCTCGCCGCTCGGTGCTTGGCGCAGCATCGGCAGGTTCTGGCGCGAGAGCACCAGCACGCTCGGCCGCTTCTCGCTCTTGAGCGCCAGTTCCCAGCACTCCGCCGTTTCGATGATGTCGGCCGGACGGAAGACGTTGAGGTTTGGCGTCGCCCGCAGCATCGCCAGGTGCTCGACCGGCTGGTGGGTCGGGCCGTCCTCGCCGAGACCAATGGAATCATGCGTCATCACATAGATGACGCGCTGGCCCATGAGCGCCGAGAGCCGCATCGCGCCGCGCGCGTAGTCGGCGAAGCACAGGAACGTGCCGCCATAAGGCACGAAGCCGCCATGCAGTGCGATGCCGTTCATGGCTGCGGCCATGCCGTGCTCGCGGATTCCATAATGGATGTAGCGGCCGGCGTAGTCGCCCGGCGCGATGCGGTTCATACCCTTGGTGATCGTCAGGTTCGAATGCGTCAGATCGGCGGAGCCGCCGACGGTCAGTTCGGTTGCGCCATTGATGGCAGCGAGTGCCATTTCCGAGGCTTTTCGCGTTGCAACCTTGGTTGCCTTCCCGACATGCTCCTTGCGGAAAGCGCCGAGTGCTTCGAAGACCGCGTCGGGCAGGACGCCGGCGACCGCGCTCTCGAAGGCCTGCCGCCGTGGTGAGGCGGCAAGCCGTTGCTCCCAGGCGCGGCGTGCCGCTTGACCGCGGCCGGCAATCTCGCGCCAGGCGAAAAGGATATCGTCCGGCACCTCGAACGGCGCGAAGGCCCAGCCGATGTTTTCGCGCGTCGCGGCGATCTCCGCATCGCCCAGCGGCGCGCCATGCGTCTTTTCCGAACCACCCAGATTTGGGGCGCCCTTGCCGATCACCGTGCGGCAGGCGATCAGAGACGGCTGGTCCGATTGCTGAGCCGCTTCGATTGCCGCCGCAACGGTTTCGGTGTCGTGGCCGTTCACCGACTGGACATGCCATCCAGCGGCTTTGAACCGCGCCGGCTGGTCCATCGATGTCGACAGGGAAGTGGGCCCGTCGATCGAGATCGCATTGTCGTCCCAAAAGACGATCAGCCGGGAGAGCTTCAGGTGACCGGCAAGATCGATCGCCTCGTGGCTGATGCCTTCCTGCAGGCAGCCGTCGCCGGCGATCGCGTAGGTGAAATGGTCGACGAGATCGGCGCCGTGGCGGGCCGCCAGCATGCGCTCCGCCAGCGCCATGCCGACAGCGGTCGAAATGCCTTGTCCAAGCGGGCCGGTCGTCGTCTCGATGCCAAGCGCATGGCCATATTCCGGATGTCCGGCGGTGCGGCTGCCCAGCTGGCGAAACCGCTGCAATTCTTCGATAGCCATGTCTTCAAAGCCTAGCAGGTAATGCAGCGCATACTGCAGCATCGAGCCGTGCCCGGCCGACAGCACGAAGCGGTCACGATCGGGCCAGTTGGGGGCCGACGGATCGATATTGATGAAGCGGCTGAACAGCACCGTTGCGACATCGGCCATGCCCATCGGCATGCCCGGATGACCGGAATTGGCCTTTTGGACGCTGTCCATCGCCAATGCGCGAATGGCGTTGGCCATGTCGCGCTCCGAGACGGCGGCGACGGGCTTCAGTGCTGCTGCCTGGCTGTTCATGGCGTCCTCCTCACGACACACGATTCTTGCGTTCGATCAATTGCAGGATGAGCGGCGTCAGGATCAGCTGCATGGCAAGGTCGAGCTTGTTGCCGGGCACCACGATGGAATTCGGCCGCGACATGAACGAGTCGTGGATCATCGAAAGCAGGTAGGGGAAATCGATGCCGCGGGGATTGGCGAAGCGGATAACCAGCATCGATTCGTCGGGCGTCGGAATCCAGCGCGCGATGAATGGATTGGACGTGTCGACGATCGGCACGCGCTGGAAGTTGATGGCGGTCTGCGAAAACTGCGGGACGATGTAGCGGACATAGTCCGGCATGCGACGCAGGATCACGTCCATCACTGCCTCGGTGGAATAGCCGCGCGTTGCGCGGTCGCGATGGATCTTCTGGATCCATTCGAGATTTATGACCGGCACCACGCCGATCTTGAGATCCGCGTGCCTGGCCAGGTTGATCTTGTCGGTGACGACGCAGCCATGCAGGCCCTCGTAGAAGAGCAGGTCGCTCGGCGGAAATTCGCGCCATTCGGTGAAATGTCCCGGCGGCGTGCCGTACTGCTTCTCTTCATCCTCGTCATGGATGTAGGTGCGGGTCTTTCCGGTTCCCCGGCGGCCATATTCCTCGAATACCTCTTCGAGGATTGCCAGTTCATTGGCCTCGGCGTGGAAGTGGGTGAAGTTCGGATTGCCCGCCTTTTCCTCCTCGGCCACCTTCGCCTTCATCGTGGCGCGGTCGTAGCGATGGAAAGCATCGCCTTCGATGAAGGCGGCCCCGATGTTCTCGCGCCGGAAGATCAGTTCGAAGATGCGCTTGACAGAGGTGGTGCCTGCGCCCGACGACCCGGTGATGGTAATGATGGGGTGCTTTGCCGACATGGTCTTCAGGCCCTGAAAAGGCCGCGGCGGCTGAACAGCGGCGCGCGCTCGCCGATGGCACTCGGCTCGGTGTGGTAGCGGGTGATGCGCGCGACTTCCCGCGCCGATCCGAAAACCATGGGCACGCGCTGGTGCAGGCTCTCGGGCTCGATTTCGAGGATGCGGGTGATCGTATCGGTGGCGGCACCGCCCGCCTGTTCGACGAGATAGGCGATCGGGTTTGCCTCATAGACGAGGCGCAGCCGTCCCTGGCGGTAAGTCTTGCGCTTGTCGCCTGGATACAGGAATACGCCGCCGCGCATCAATATGCGGTAGCAGTCCGCGACCAGGGAGGCGATCCAGCGCATGTTGAAGTCCTTCTCGCGTGGGCCTTCGGTGCCTTCAAGGCAGTCGTCGATGTAGAGCCGCACCGCCTCGTCCCAATGCCGGTAGTTGGCGGCGTTGATGGCGAACTCCTGGGTTCGCTGTGGGATGATCCGGCTCTCATAGGCCTGGACGAAGGTGCCGAGCCTGGTCGAGAGAACGAAGACATGGGTGCCGCTGCCGAGCGACAGAACCAGCGCCAGCTGCGGGCCGTAGATGAAGAAACCGGCGCCCAGCTGGTTCACGCCTGCCTGCAAAAACGAGGCGGCCGGATTCGCATCCGGCGCACCAATTGCAGGGAGGAGCGAGAAGACCGTTCCGATCGACACGTTGGTGTCGATGTTGGATGAGCCGTCGAGCGGGTCGATGGCGATGGCAAGAGGCGCTTGCCTGTCGAGCAGCACCGGCTGCTCCAGTTCCTCGGAAGCGTAGAGCGCGACCGGAGCGCGGCGCATGGCGTCGAGGAAGATGTCATCGGCGAAGACATCGAGATCCTTCTGGATGTCGCCGTCAGCATTGGCGCCGCGGGCTCCGGCAAAGGCCGTGCCGAGCACCCCTTGATTGATGGTGTTGCGGATCGTGGTGGCCGCCTGCGTCAGCTGACGGATGGTCGCTACGACGGCGGAGCGCAGTTCGTCCGGCTCGCCAAGATAGGAGTTCAGAAAAGCGTCGAGCGTTGCCGCTGGCATCGTAACCTCCCGATCCAGCCGCCTCTCCTCGGGTCGGCCGGATTGGGAAAGGAGAACAAACGACGCTGGATAAGTAAAATTCAATAACTTTACTCAGGCAATAAAAAAATTTTAGTATGCCCAATGAGAAACCTCACGCTCAAGCAGTTCAAGACCGTTCAGGCAATCATCAGCCACGGAAAAATCGTCAGCGCGGCCAAGGTGTTAGGCCTGTCTCCTCCAGCGGTAACGATCCAGTTGCGGCAAGTGGAGGAGGAGTTCCAACTGGCCTTGTTCGACCGGACGTCGGACGGCATGCGTCCCACTGCCGCAGGTCTGGCCTTCGTCGAGACGGCACAGGCCATCGAGGAGCGGCTTCGTCTGCTCGAAGACAAGATGGATGCAATCAAGGGCGTGCGCGCCGGCAGCTTGCGGCTCGGCGTCGTTTCCACGGCCAAATATTTCGCACCGCGGCTGATGGCCGCCTTCATGAAGGAACATCCCGATATCGACATGCGCCTTGCCATCGGCAACCGCGCCGAGACGATCGACAATCTGAAGAACCACGACATCGATATCGCGCTGATGGGACGCCCGGCCAAGGAAGTCCCGGTGCGTGCTTCGGTCTTCGGCGATCACCCGCTGGTCATCATCGCACCGCCCGACCACCCGCTGGCGTCGGCACGCGACATTTCCAAGGAGCGGATCGCCGAGGAGCATTTCCTCATTCGCGAGTCCGGCTCCGGCACGCGCATCTCGCTGGAAATATTTTTGAGCGACGTGCCTGGCCGCATCGACGATCTCGGCGTCGAGATGGGCTCGAACGAGACGATCAAACAGGCGGTGATGGCCGGGCTCGGCATCGCCTTCATCTCTGCCCACACCATCGCCGCGGAAATCGAGGCTGGCCGGCTGGTCATCCTCGACGTCGTCGGCATGCCGATCCGCCGGCAATGGTTTTCGGTGATGCGCAGCGATCACGCGATCTCGCCGGCGATGGCGACCTTCCACGATTTCCTGATGCGCAAGGGCGCGATGTACCTGCCACTGTTCGGCAAGCTCTATCCGCACGAGGAACTGAACAGTAGAGGTCGCGCGAGTTAGGGCGCGCGGTCCAGGCAAACGCTTCAGACAAACGATGGTGTGTATCAGCGGCTGATCGGCTGTGACCTCCTGACCGATGTTCACGAGCCGAGGCATCGCTGGTGGCACGCATTTGCGGAGCCGAGGCGACCGCCCTCCAAGCGCTGGGCCACGGGGTAGCGCCCCCGCGTTCACGGAACGGGTGGGCTTTGACTGAGCGTCTGCTAGCCTACAATTGGTTCGGCGACAGCTTCTTCGAGGCCAGCTGCCGCTTGGGCGGCAAGACCGCGGGCCGCTGCTTGTGAATCGTAAAATTCCTCAAGTGCATAGACTCTGCCCCACCGCAGGGTGAACACGTGGAGACCACGGTTGACGTACGACGCGTCGCCATTGAGCAGCGTTGCGGTGCCGTCCCACTGGGCAAACACGGTGGTATGCCACGGCCAGCCCTTCACCCAGATGTGGATGACCGTGAGATGGAGATTGGGCAGGACGCGGCCGAGGCGCTCAAACCAGCGGCGCATGGCTTCTTTGTCGCGGCGCTCATCACCAAGTGCGTGGGCGCCGGAAACGCGGTGATGGACATGCAGCGCGAGTGCCTTCACCGCCTCATCCCAGCGATGGTTGTTGACGTCGTCGAAGCTCTCTCGGATCGATTTCTCGACAAAATAACTGTATAGCATTTGACCTCTCCCCAAACTTATTCGATGGCGTGATCGAGGCACCATGTGGCAAGCCGAGCGGACGCGAGAGCCCACGGCCAGCAGCACGCCGGCTGCGGTCTGAACTTCGGCTCAGCGTATTGTCGCGTCGGCTCGCAGATGCATGTCAGTCTCGGTCGAGACCGTCACCTCATCTCCGGACCTTGAGAACGCGTAGAGCGAGTCCTGGTGGCCCGGCATGGAAAATGCCACGGAGTCGTCGTCGGCGAGGCCCATGACGACGCGCAGCGGATCGCCCCCGGTCTTCGGCGCGAAGGTGGCGGTGACCTCCAGGAGGCCGCCGTCGACCGGGACGTAGTAGACCACCATGTCAAGGTGTCCCTCGTGCAGGCTGCCGCCCTCGATCGGGCGTCCAATGGTGGCCTCCTCGGCAAAAGCCGGGGTCGCAAGAAACAGCGCAGCCAGGAGCGATGCGCTTAAGGTTTTGCGGATCATTTCGTATCTCCTTTTTAGATTGCGTTCGAACTCTATATAGGCTATAGATTACGAACGCAATCTAAAAAAGAGATCAACAATGCGCGTAAGTCGTACTCAGGCAGCGGAAAACCGAGAAACCGTAATCAACGTGGCAAGCCGCCTTTTTCGGGAGCGCGGCTTTGATGGTATCGGCCTTAAGGATCTGATGAAGGGTGCCGGACTGACCCAAGGCGCGTTTTACAAGCAGTTCGCATCCAAGGACGACCTGGCGGCGCAGGCGTCCAGGCGGGCGATGGAGAGCGCCACCCGTCGATGGTCGGCCGCGACTGCGGCAAACCCTGATGATCCGCTTGGCGCGGTGATCGCGTTCTACCTCAGTATGGACCATCGCGGAGAAAAGATGGACGGCTGCCCGATCGTGGCGCTCGGCTCGGATGCCGCCAGACAGGGCAAGGACGTGAAAGCGCCGTTCGAAGCCGGGATCAAGGAGCATCTCGAGATCCTCGGCCGTTTCATTGCTGAGACCAGTGACGGGGAGTTCGACGGCAGGGCCATGGCAATTCTCTCGACGATGGTCGGTGCGCTGATGTTATCGCGCGTCATCAACGATCCTGACCTCGCGCAGGCCTTTCTGGATGCGGCGGCCAATCAAGTTCGTGAATCAGCCGGCACTTGAACGGCGTCGCGGCGCCTGCGGCGCGCCCAAACTGACAGGAAAATAGATGCGACGGATTGTTGTTACGGGCATGGGAGCGGTTACGCCCCTTGCTGCCGATGTTGAAACGTCCTGGTCGCGTCTCCTGGCCGGCCGCTCGGGCATCCGGAGGCTTGCGGATGATGTGGTGTGCGACCTGCCGGCGAAGGTCGGCGGGGTGGTGCCCTCCACAGAAGAAGATCCGGACGCTGGTTTCGATCCGGAAGCCATCCTTCCGCCGAAGGATCAGCGCAAGGTAGACCGGTTCATTCTCTTTGCGCTGGCCGCGGCACAAGAGGCGCTCGCCCAAGCAAGATGGGCCCCCGTCTCGGAAGCGGATCGCTTGCGCACGGCCACGATCATCGCCTCGGGCGTCGGCGGGTTCCCGGCCATAACCGAGGCGGTGCGCACGGTCGACCGGCGCGGCGTCCGCCGTCTATCACCTTTTACGGTGCCGTCCTTCCTGGTGAACCTCGCGGCAGGCCACGTCTCGATCCGCTATGGCTTCAAAGGTCCGCTCGGTGCACCCGTAACGGCGTGCGCGGCCGGCATTCAGGCGATCGGCGATGCGGCTCGCCTAATCCGCGCCAACGAGGCCGATATTGCCGTGTGCGGCGGGACGGAAGCATGCATGAATCTTGTCAGCCTCGGTGGGTTTGCCGCGGCACGCTCTCTTTCGACGTCCTTTAATCACCGTCCTGATGAGGCCTCCCGACCGTTCGACAAGTCGCGGGACGGCTTCGTCATGGGCGAAGGAGCCGGCATGCTGGTCATCGAGGAATTGAGCCACGCGCTGGCGCGCGGCGCAAGACCGCTGGCCGAGCTTGTCGGCTACGGCACGACGGCGGATGCTCATTACGTCACCTCCGGTCCCGAGGACGGCGACGGTGCGCGCCGGGCCATGGAGATCGCAATCGCCCAAGCAGGGATTTCGCCCCGCGAGGTTCGTCATCTCAATGCCCATGCGACCTCCACGCCGGTGGGCGACCTGGGTGAGATCGAAGCGATCAAGAGCGTGTTCGGGCGCGATTTCGCGATAGCTGTCAGTGCAACGAAATCGGCGACCGGACACCTGCACGGAGCCGCCGGCGGGCTCGGAGCAATCTTCGCAATCCTGGCGCTCAGAGATCAGATGGCACCGCCGACCCTCAATCTGGGCGCTCCCGATCCGGCCGGCAACGGGATCGACTTCGTCGCAAACCGGGCCCGGCCGATGGCGATGGGCTATGCAATCTCCAACGGCTTCGGCTTCGGAGGCGTTAATGCCAGCGCGCTGTTCCGGCGCTGGACGGATGATCTGGCCGGCGCGAGTACCGGAGGCGCTCATGATTGACGCCTTTCGCTCCGACCTGTCGTGCTTCTCCCACGCCAATCCAAAACGAAGAAAGAAGTGACCTCCATGAACAAGACCAATCTAGGCGTCGCCCTGGTGACGGGGGCATCCAGCGGTATCGGGCACACAACGGCCAAAGCCCTGCAGAACGCGGGCTTTCGCGTGTTCGGAACCAGCCGTCGCGCGGTCGTCGACCGATCCGATGGCGTTACCATGCTGGCCTGTGACGTGACCGATGACACGTCCGTGGCGAAACTTGTCCAGGACGTGCTGGCCGAGACCGGGCGCATTGACCTGCTTGTCAATAATGCCGGCGTTGGCCTGCTTGGTGGCGCGGAGGAGTCCTCGATGGCCCAGGCCAAGTCGTTGTTTGACGTGAACGTGTTTGGCGTTATGCGAGTAACCAAAGCGGTGTTGCCGACAATGCGCCGCCAAGGCAAGGGCAGAATCGTCAATTTGAGCTCGGTGCAGGGGTTCATTCCAGCTCCCTATTTCGCGCTTTATTCGTCGACCAAGCATGCCGTTGAGGGCTACTCCGAATCGCTCGACCACGAACTGCGTACTTTCGGAATTCGCGTCGTGTTGGTGGAGCCCGCCTATACCCGCACCTCATTTGAAGAAAATCTCGCCAGGCCGGATCAGTTGCTTGACATCTATGACTCTGCGCGCGCCGGCATGAATGCAGCTGTGCGGAAAGCGATGGAAAAAGGCGATGCGCCGGAAATTGTGGCCAGGGCCGTTTTGGCGGCTGCGACCGATCCCGCTCCGAAGAGGCGCTATGCGGCTGGAAAAATGGCGCGCCAGGTCAGCTTCCTGCGCCGTTTCGTCCCCGCATCCGCTTTCGACAAGAGCCTGCGAAAGCAGAACGGACTGCCGGTCTGAGGTCGACAACAATGATATTCCTGTTTCGGTCGAGCCCATGCGAGAGCGCGTTCCAGGAGTTCACATTTTTTGGCACTGGCACAGCCGGACGCGCATCTTCGATGCGCGCGCGTCCGCGACCGAGCCCTGCGGTCGTTGGCGTTAGATTAGCGCCATGTTATATTGCGGCGCGAAAGAGCGGGGGCCACGTTCCTTTCACACCCGTAAGTGATCCGTATGTGCGATCCCTGCAGACTGGTCGGTATCACGGAAACTCCCGGGCATGGGGTTCGGGAATCGAAGGGGACAAGGGGTAATGCTCTACACGCTCGTTATGATGGTCTGCCTGACGGATGTGCCGCAGACCTGTGAACAACGCGAACAGATGGTGGATGGCCTGGCGATGAATCCCGGGACCGCCTTCATGCAGGCGCAATCGCTGGTAGCCCAGTGGATCGAGACGCATCCCGGTTATTTCGTTCAGCGCTGGCGCGTGCTGCCCGGCCGTGGATCGTGATATCCGCCGCGAAGATCGAATGAGGTTCTATTTCTTCGCGGCGAGCGTTTCCGAGACGGCCTTGGACAATTGATAAAGCCGCTGCTCGATTATCGTCGGCACTTCACAGACGTAGGTCAGTGATTGGACGCGTTCATTGAAAATTCGCGTTGCGAATTTCAGCTGTTCGGTTCGCCGATCGATCTCTTCGGGATCTGCATCCGGCTTTGCCCGCAATGCATCGACATCGGACGCTTCCTTGCGCAACGCGGCGGCCATTTCGAGCTGCTTGTGGGCGTAGCGGGAAATACCGGAGATCACCTGCGAACGCTCTGCGTCCAGGTGGTCGAACATGCCTTGCACCATCATCGCCATTTTGGGTGCACGTTGCTCGGCCGGCAAGGAGGCCGCGAAATCCCTGATCTTCTTTTGAGCTTCCGCAATCGGCATCCGGCGAGCTGCCACTTCCTCGATCAGGGCGGAGATGGTGGGGTCCTTCGACCAGTCCTTCGCGGCTGAAGGAAGATCCGGTCCGCTCCAGATCTGGCCGAGCGAGAGTTGCGGCACCTTGCGCTGCATGCAGGGCCAGTCTGGATCGGGGTTGGCTGCCATGGCGTTGACGCCCGGCGCGAGCATGGCAATCACAGCCAGGCTGCGAACATGGATCATACGCGCCATCAGGCATTTCCTCCCGTGTCCTGTTTGCGGGTCATCAGGCCGCGCGAAGGGTCGTAGGCGATGATGGCGGCGGCCAGGAACAGCAGCGTGCAGCCGGCAACGACGCCCAGCGACAGCCAGTCAACCTGGCCGTAGAAGGCGAAGCGGATCAGTTCGACGGCGTAAGTAAATGGATTGGCGAGGCAGATTTTGTAGAGCAGGGGGCTAGCCTCCTGGATACGCCACAAGGGATAGAGTGCCGGAGAAGCGAAATAGCCGGGAAAGATGACGAAGTTCATGATGCCAGCGAAGTTCTCGAGCTGCTTGATCATTGAGGACAGAAGCATGCCGAGCGCGCACAGCATCATGCCTGACAGGAACAGCGCCGGCAGCACGGTGAGATAGCCAAGCGGCGGCGCCTTGACGCCCCAGAACCAGGCAACGATCAGGAACGCGTAAACCTGCGCGATCGACACGGCGACACCGGCGAGCATCTTCGACATCAGCAGGAACCAACGCGGGAAGGGGCTGACCAGCAGGGTACGCATGTTGCCCATTTCGCGGTCATAGACCATCGACAGCGAAGACTGCATGCCCGAAAACAGCAGAATCATGCCGCACAGGCCCGGCGTGATGTAGACCTCGTAGAGCACGTAAGTCTTGTAGGGCGGGATGATCGATACGCCGAGCACCTGCCGGAATCCGGCGGCAAAAATGAACAGCCAGACGAGCGGCCGAACCAGGGAGGATATAAAGCGCTCGCGCTGATGCAGGAAGCGCAGGCACTCCCGCACGACGATCCCTTTGAGGCAAACGAGGTAGTGGTGGAGCCCAAACTGTTCGAACTTCACCGGCGTGAGGGCGGCGACTTTTGCGGGCATTGCGGGAGCGCTCATGGCGACATCTCCGCGATGCCGCTTGTTTCGATGCGGTTGAGCCTGGAAAAGGCGTCGCGGATCGAACTGGCACCGCTCGTCGCAATGACATCGGCCACCTTACCCTTGGCAACCAGGTCGCCCTGCCGCAGCACGACGACATGGTCGCCGTCTTCGACCTCATCGATCAGATGCGTCGCCCACAGCACACCGATGCCCTCGGTTTCGACGAGTTTGCGGATGGTGGCCAAAATGCCCGCACGCGACTGGATGTCGAGACCGACCGTCGCCTCGTCGAGCAGCAGCAGGGAAGGGCGGTGGAGCAGCGCCCGCGCGATCTCGATGCGCCGCATTTGGCCGCCGGAAAGACTGCGTGCCTTGTCATGCTGACGGCCCTGCATGTTGACTGTATCGAGCAGCTCGGGAATGCGCTGCCGGGCTTGGTGTGCGCCAATGCCATGCAGCGAGGCATGGTAGGAGAGGTTCTGGTGGACGCTGAGGTCGAGGTCGAGCGTGCGTGCCTGGAATACGATGCCGACACGCCTGAGCGCTTCGCCTGAAGCGCGGCTGACGTCATGGCCGAAGATGCGGATCGATCCGCGGCGGGTGCCGTAAAGATGGCTGATCAGTGAGAACAAAGTTGTCTTGCCGGCCCCATTGAGGCCGAGCAGAACGGTGAAAGTTCCCGGCGCGATCGAGAATGAGACGTCCTGGAGCGCTCGCTTCGGACCATAGGAATGGCTGATACCGGCAACATCGAGCGCTGCCATCTCCTCTCCAGCTCCGCTTGTCCTCACATGCTGCATGCCGCTGGCTCCTTCGGGGCGCGCTGGTTATCTAGTGCACTTGCAACATCCCCGCGGCAAATATTCATCACGTCGGCCTCCCTGATCATTGCTGCGGTCTAGTGGGGCGATATGGCCACGCCCCAAGGCTGCTGGCCCACCGTAACCGATTGAACCGGCTCGTCCGTCGCCGTGTCGATGAAGGTGATGTCGTTGGAATTGCCGTTGGTGGTGATCAGCGTCTTCTGATCGGGGGTGAAGTCGAGATGCCAGACGCGCTGGCCGACCAGGATGTATTTTTCCACCTCGTAGGTTTCGGTGTTGATGACGGCGACGTGGTTCGCTGGGCCGAGAGCGACATAGGCTTTCTTGCCGTCGGCGCTGATCGCGATGCCGACCGGCTGGATGGTTTCGGGCCGCAATCCCGCAATCGCGAACTGGATCTTCTTCACCACCTCGCGTTTGAGACTGTCGATGACGCTGACGGTACCGCCGATTTCGGCACTGACCCAGATCTGTGATCCGTCGGGCTTGAATTGCGCAAAGCGCGGACGCGTGTCGACCAGGACGTTGTCGGTCACCTCATGGCTGTCGGTGTCGATGAAATGCGCCATGCTGGTGGTTTCGGAGGTGTTGACCATGGTTTTGCCATCGGGACTGACGGCCATGCCTTCAGGCTCCACCCCAACGGGAATCTCGGTCATGACCTGCTTGCTCTCGACGTTGATCGCGGTGACGAGATTGTCGTCCTCGTTGGCGACGTAGAGCGTCTTGCCGTCGGGCGAAAGCACGAACAGTTCGGGATCGGGGCCTGATGGCAGCGTGCCAACGATCTGCAGCGTCGCGGTATCGATGATTTCGATCGTATCGTCATCGCTGGCGCACAAATAGATGAACTTGCCGTCATGCGAGATGGTGATACCGCGCGGCCTCTGGCCGACTTCGACGGTCTTCACCACTTGCATCGTCGCCGTGTCGACGACCGTTATCGTATTGTCTTTCTCGTTGGAGACATAAACGGTGTAAGCCCACGCCGGATTGGCCATGAAGCCGAGAATGGCGAGTGCGCAAGCTCGTCTCTGCACGAAAATTCCTCCCGATTGGTTCTACTTAAGGACGCATTTCGTTTCCGGCTGATCCACGCCGAGCGTATCGAGCTCGGAGATCTGGTGGAGATAACCCTCCTGTGGCGATGTCGAGACCACGGATTTGGTGTCGCCGAGCAGGATTGGCTGGCGAAGCTGATGGTTCCACTTGCGGAAGGTCAGCTTCTGTCCCTTGAAGGCGGCGACCGAGAAATCGTCCGAGCGGATGTAGTCGCTGATCTTCTTCGGATCGTCGCCATTGGTCCGTGTGCTGGCTTCGCCCACCGCCCGCACCGCCGTCCAGGCCGACATATCCTTGGACAGCATTCGCCGGCCGGTCGTCCTCAGGAAACGGCTTTGCATTTGAATGCCACCCCATTGCTCGCTCGCGGGATGCCAGGACGATGCAACAAGACCGGCCGTGCCGGCGACCAGCCGCGGTGTCCAGGTGCGGTAGGGCACATAGGTTCCGAACACCTCGCTCTCATCGGCGACAAGCACCACGTCATGCTCCGGCAGATCCTGCGTGAACACGGAAATCTGCTGCTGTATCTGCGTGGCGCCGGTGTCGGTGCGGCGCGCCGTGCCAGTGTCTTTGAACTCCTTCTCGGCGACGATCTGACCGCCGAAGCGAGCCGCCGCGCGGTGCAACGCGGCCGCATAGAGATGATCCCGCTCATGCGAACCATAGAGCAGCACCCAATTCGGCCATTTCTTTATCACGAGATACTGCGCGAGCGCGTCAGCCAGCATGCTTCGTGTCGGCGCCACATGGAAAATGTTTATGCGGCAGTCTTCCTCGCGCAGGCTGTCGTCTGTGGCACCGACATTGAAGACCAGAACGCCCTTGTCGCGGGCGATGTCGGCGATCGACAGCAATTGCCTGGCCGAGAGGTCAGCGACAACATAGCGGTCACCTTTGGCAATCAGATCGTTGAACGCCTGAACCGCGTCGGCGTCCGGCTTGACCTCGGCTATGTCGAGGCTGAATTTCTGGCTGAGGAACTTTCCTGTCGTGTTGTTGTCGCCGATCGCCACATTGGCGCCGGCGACACCTTCGTCGCGTGGCGGCAGGTCCAGCAGGGAAAGCGCCAGTTGCGGCGCGTAGGCCCGCAAATAACCTATTCTGATTTCGGCTATCTTTCTTTCCGGCCTGTCGGCAGCGAGCGGTTGCTTGCCCGTCACTTCCTGGGCCATCACGCCTGTAACGTTGGCGGTCTGGAAAAAAAAGCACAAAAAGGCCGCGAGAGTGCCTGGCACCGCGCTCGTCATCGATAAAACTGCCCATTCTTGCACTAAAGTCCGATTGTTCCCGGACCAGCGCGAATTCAAGGTGCCCACAATGAGCTTAGCGGACGCCACAAGATTTATCAAAGCCCCGCAAGTGGACTTACGTGTCTGCTTTAGTCCTATTCCTTTTCGCGGGGATACGGCGATGAATGAGCGTATTGCGGTCTCATCCGCAGCAATGGCGGAATGAGAAACTCTATGGGTCGTCACGGGAGGATTGCCTGATGAAAACGCGCGCCGCTGTCGCCGTCGCCGCCGGAAAGCCGCTGGAGATCATGGAGGTCGACCTCGAAGGTCCGCGTGATGGCGAGGTGCTGGTCGAGATCAAGGCAACCGGCATCTGCCACACCGACGAGTTCACGCTGTCGGGCGCCGACC
>NZ_JAMYSY010000015.1:0-137520 GCF_040322175.1 Mesorhizobium sp. M0185
ATCCCGAACCCCCTCGCGCAAAACGCGCAAAACTGTTCGCGATGTCCTCGCACACCTGTTCGCGATGTCTCCGGTCCAAACACCCCCTTGAGGGGGAGATGTCCGGCAGGACAGAGGGGGGTGGGCCGAAGCGCACTGTGCTTAATGAAACCAAGCTCACAGCGCCTGCGTCGTGTAATCCCCTTCCGGCTCGTAGAGGCCGTCCTCGATCTTGGTCTTGTGGACGACATTCAGCCGGCCGCCTTCGACCTTGGAGATGTTCTGGATACCAAAGCACTGGTGGATTTTGCCGTTGAAGGTTTTCGGTCCCTGCGGATGCTCGGGCCCCTCGGCGAACTCGGTTAACGCCTCGGTCGCCTCGACCAGCTTGGCGCGGTCTTCCGGCCCCTTGTAGCCGGCGTCTTCCATCGCCTTCTTGACGACGTAGAGCGTTTCCCAGCAGCCGAACATATGCGCGGCGGTGGAGACGTCCTTGGGGTCGCCGACAGCGGCACCGTTGTCGTCGATGCCGACGGCGGCGCGGTAGGCCTTCTGTGCGGGGGAATCATCGGGCTGCGCGTAGCGCGGCGAACCTTCCCAGAAATGGCTACCGTCGAGGAATTCGAGGCCGGGGCTGTTGATGTCGGTAGCTTCAAGCGAATCGATGAAGCCGAACAGCTGCGGCCGATTGGAGCCGTAGAACTCGCCGAGCTCCTTGACGAAGGTGAGCACCGCCGGGCCGACCATGACGTGGTAGATCACCTCGGTCTCTGCGGGGATCTGCGGGAAATATTTGGTGAAGGAGGATTCCGTCGGGGGGATGGCGATCTGGGCGATAACCTCGGCGCCTTGCGCCTTCAGGGCCGGCGGAAGGTAGTCGCGATGGTCGTAGCCGAAGGCGAAATCGGGAAATATCTGCGTCACCTTCTTGCCGGCATTGGCGGCAATCCATGGTGCCATCGACTGGATCTGGCTCTTCACATCGGTGATGCCGGGCTGGAAGACGTAGCGGTTCAATTTGGTCGAGGCGACGTGGTGGCCTTCGCTGACAACGAAATAGGGCATCTTGGCCTCGCCGGCGGCCGGCGCCGAGCCGATGACGACATGCGAAAACAGCGTGCCGTAGACTATATCGGTCTTGTGCTGGGAGGCGAACTTGCCGACGACTTCGGCGCCCCGGCCGGGATCGGTGCCGTCATCCTCGATGATCACCTCGACCGGCCGGCCGTTGATGCCGCCGGCTTCGTTGATCGCCTTGACCGCGGCGGCAGTGGTCTTCTCGTACCAGCGGCCGTAGGCGGCGCCGATGCCGGTGCGGTGCGACTGGAAGCCGATCTTGATCGGCGCCGAGCTCTGCGCCTGGCTGTAACGCACGAAACCCGGCGCGACGGCAAGACCGGCGCCGGCGGCAAGGCCCTTCAGCACCGTGCGGCGGGTGAGAGCGGATCTGGAGAGATCGAAAAACCCATTCTTGTCAGTCACGGCAGTTCCCCTTGTTTTTGAGCTTTGACCAATGGCTGTAGCAGGCAGGCCACTCTTGTTAAGAGGGGCGAAAATTGCATGTGTACAAACTAAATCACCAAAGCTCTGACGTGGCAAGCGAGCTTTCCCCAAGGTTCGATTGACGGGCATCGCACACCTCGTTCATCCGGCGCTCGGCGTCGCAAGCAGCCATAGGCCGAGGACGGTGTAGGCGATCATCAGCACGGTGAGCGGGAACTGGCTGAGCGCGGCGCGAGCCGGAATGGCGTGCAGCCGCCAGGCCAAGCCATGGGCGACAAGCACAGCAAGCATGTGGCCGGCTATGATGACGCCAGCCTGGAGGTTCCACAGCCGCCACGCCGAACCGGCACCGGCGACGACGCCGGCTTCAATTGACATGTCGGCGGTACCGAACAGGTTCCAGCCCAGCGCAAACGGGTCGGAGAGAGCGGCAATCGCATATTGGCCGTCGACCAGCAGCGCCGTTAGATAATGCGCGAAGTGGTAGGCGAGCGCGATCGGTACGATCGACCAGACCAAAAGCCCGGCGGCGTGACCGAGCGAATGCTTGCTGCCGGCAAGGTTCTGGCCAAGAAAGACGGCGAGCGCGAACACGGCCGCAAGCACGGCAAAGGTCAGCACAAGGCCGAAGCTGCCGATGCCGATCAAAGCGGTGCGTCCCGGAAATTCCAGCGGATTGATGCCGAACCAGCCTAGCCAGAAGAAGGTTTTCGACAGGCCGTCGAAGGACACCGACGACAGCGCAAGCAGCAGGAAAGCGACGCCGCTGAGCGGTAGCGGCGCGGCAGCGAGTAGCTTGGCGCCCGGCCAGCAGAGTTTTAGCCGGCCGTCTGCACTACGTTCGACGATGGCGAAGCGCGCCACCATGGAAAAGAACACCGTCAGGAACTCACCGCGCAGGGTCCAGTCGCGGTAGCCGAAGACCTGCATGGCGGCGAAGCTCAGCAGCCAGTAGAGGCCGGCGGCCCAGGCCAGCCGCGCCGGATCGTCGGGCGCAGGGTCGATCAGCTCGAACCAGGCGAAGGCGAAGAACAGCAGGAAAGCCGGCCAATAGCCGAGCCGTTGGGGGAGCAGATACGGCTGCGTTCTGCCGGACAGGCGCGAGGCGACGCGGCATGGCCCGTACCAGGGGTTGAGCCACGACCAGAGATCGCCGGCGAGCCCCTGCAACAGAGCCAGGCCAACCCAGAGCAGCGTCCATACGGTCAGCGGCAGCGGATTGGAGAGCGGATCGCGGCTGCCGAAGAGGCCGGCGGCAATGAGGATTGCAAAGCCGGCAAAGGATGTCAGGCCGACGGCAGTCCGCGCGGGTGTCACCGAAGGTGAACAGCGGCAGGCGCTTGCGCCAGAAGCGGTCGAGGGAGTCCGGCGGTAGTAGCGCCAAGACAAGGAAACTGGCGGCAACCGCGAGCGCGCCGCCGGCAAGGTAGTAGCGGGTGGGAAGGAGCAGGACGTGGCCGCGGTCGGAGGCGTGGGCGAACGCGGGCGTGGATGGGAATGCCAAGAAAGCGACGAGGCCGGGAAAGGGCCTGATTGCAGAAATGCAGCGCTCTACGGCGCCCCCCTCTGTCCTACCGGACATCTCCCCCTCAAGGGGGGAGATCGGCGATTCCGCCGTTCGCTCTCCTTCTGCAACTTTAGCGATTGGCGAAAGCAGCAATGAGGGCGCAATCTCCCCCCTCGTGGGGGAGATGTCCGGCAGGACAGAGGGGGGCGCGAAGGAACTCATACTACGCAAGAGTTCCCCACCCTCACACCTTCACCAACTGCTCCACGCGGTCCTTCTGGCCGAAGATGCGCAAATAGCGCTCGATCTCTTTCTCGTCGCCTGTCGACTTGGCCGGATTGTCGGAAAGCTTGACCGCCGGCCTGCCGTTGGCTTCGGTGACCTTGCAGACCAGCGAGATGGCGTCTAGCCGGTTGGTCTCGGTCGGCGCGCAGCCCTCGAAATCGTTGGTCAGGTTGGTGCCCCAGCCGAAGGACATGCGCACCTTGCCGCGGAAGTGGCGGTAGGTTTCCTCGATGGTCTCGACCTCCAGCCCATCCGAGAAGATGAGCAGCTTCTGCTTGGGGTCCTTGCCCTTTTCGCGCCACCAGGAAATGATTTTCTCGCCGCCTTCGATCGGCGGCGCGCTGTCGGGGCGGAAGCCGGTCCAGTCGGCGACCCAGTCCGGTGCATCGCGCAGGAACGCCGCGGTGCCGAAGGTGTCCGGCAGTACGATCAGCAGGTTGCCGCCGTAGTAGCGCTGCCAGTCCTGCAGCACGTTGTAGGGCGACTGTTTCAATTCCTTTTCCGAATTGGTGAGCGCGGCGAACACCATCGGCAGTTCATGGGCATTGGTGCCGAGCGCCTCGAGATCGTTGTCCATGGCGAGCAGCACGTTGGAGGTGCCAGTGAAGGCCTCGCCGATGCCCTCCTTCAACGCTTCGACGCACCAGCGCTGCCACAGGAAGGAATGACGGCGGCGGGTGCCGAAATCCGAGATGCGGATGCCGGGCAGCGCCTTCAGCCGCTCGGTCTTGGCCCACATCTTGGCCTTGGCGCGGGCATAGAGCACGTCGAGCGCGAACGGCCCGAACGCCCGCATGGCCGCGCGAGATCGAAGTTCATTGATGATTGCCAGCGCCGGGATCTCCCACAGCGTCGTGTACATCCACGGACCGCTGAAGGCGAGTTCGTATTGGCCGTCGCGCTTGGAAAGCTCGTATTCGGGCAGCCGGAAATTTTCCAGCCAGGCGAGGAATTCCGGTTCGAATATCTGCTTGCGGCCATAGAAGGTGTTGCCGCCGAGCCAGATCATCTCTTTCTTAGAGAAGCGCAAGGTGCGGGCATGGTCGAGCTGCTCGCGCAGCTCCGTCTCGTCGATCTCCTCGGCAAGGCGGACCGAGGTGGTGCGGTTGATCAGCGAGAAGGTGGCGTCGACCTTGGGATACATGCCCCAGATCATCTGCAGCATCAGAAGCTTGTAGAAATCGGTGTCGAGCAAGCTGCGGACGATCGGGTCGAGCTTCCAGGTGTGATTGTAGACGCGCCGCGCTATATCGGTCTTTGCCATCGCTCAATGCGCCTTCGCTGCTCGCTCTAGCTTTTGTCTAGCGCAATTCCGGACGGAAAACCGCTGCGCACTTTTCCTGGAATTGCTCCAAATGCCTCTTAGCATCGAATTTTTGAACGCGCCTCCCGCTTTGCGGGCTGGCCCGACAAAAAGAAGCCCCTGCGGCAAGCGGCGCCTACGGCAGTTTCGGCCTTAGGAAGCGGTCTTGGCGCCGACCACCTTGAGCGCCGGACGCTTGCGGCGAGTGCCGATGCGGCCCGCCACCGGCGCGTCGGCGCGGCGGTCGGCCTGCTCTTTCTCGGCAAACAGCCAGTCGATGAACAATTGCACGATCGGCGCCGACCGCATCTCGTTGCGGCAGACGACATAGAAATCGTCGACGGCCGGCACGGAAAGACTGAACGGGGCGACAAGCAGGCCCCTGGCGAGCAGTCCGCTTGCCGTCACCGTATCGCCGAGCGCCACGCCATGGCCGTGGACAGCGGCCTCGGTCGCCATGCGCGCGTCGCCAAGATGGTGGCGGCGGCCGCGCTCCAGGTCCAGCGCGTCAGCGGCGGCCAGCCAGGTATGCCATTCGCGGCCGTCGTCGCCATGCAGGAAGACGTGATCGGCGAGGTCGCGGACGGTGCGGATCGGGCGGTTGTTGATCAGCGTCGGGCTGACCACCGGGAACAGTTCGAGGCCCGACCATTTGCGCATCCAGCAGTCGGTCCAGCTGCCGTCACCATAGTGCACGCAGACATCGATATGCGGTGCGCGGACGTCCTTGGCATCATTGGATGGGATCAGGGTCAGCCTGATATCCGGATATTGCGAGGTGAAGCTGCCCAGCCGCGGGATCATCCACAGCAACAGTAGCGCCGGCACGCAGGATACAGAGAGAACGCCGGTGCTGGCCGGCCTCGTCATGCGCTGCGTGGCGGCGGCAATGCCGTCGAAGGCGGTCGACACCGCCGGCAGCAACTCGGCGCCGTGCGGCGTCAGCTTCACCCGCTGACCGGCACGCTCGAACAGCTTGACACCCAACGATTGCTCGAGCGCCTTGATCTGATGGCTGATGGCGCCGTGGGTGACGTTGAGCTCAGCCGCCGCCTTGCTCAGCGAGGCGTGGCGCGCCGTCGCCTCGAAGGCGCGCAGCGGGTTGAGCGGTGGCAAACGCTTGGCCATTTGGACCCTAGGCTCTGTGAGATTTTCTCACAGATAACACACTAACAATATCAATTGATTTTTCAATGCAGCTACGGGACACTTTGCCCAGGCATTGCATCAAGACGTGAAATCTGCAGGCAGCCGACGGCTGCGGCTATCGGGGCCGCTGTCCGCGCGCCGCACCAGCCATGGAGGACCGACATGGGTTACGACCGCGGCAAGCTCGAAGCGTTGCGCCGCAAATACGGCGAGAGCCATGGCGGCGAAATGTTCGACCCGAAATTCCAGCGTGTCGCCGACAAGATCTTCTCCAAGACCGGCACGCGACTGGCGCCCTATTCCGGCATTCCGACCTTCCTCGCGGCGCCCTATCGTGAAATCGCCGCCGACAATCCGGATTTCGGCGATCTGCAGGTGGCGATGCTCGGTGTGCCGATGGATTTGGGCGTCACCAACCGGCCGGGCGCCCGCTTCGGGCCAAGGGCGTTGCGCGCCATCGAGCGCATCGGCCCCTACAATCATGTGCTGGAATGCGCGCCGACGCATGAGCTGAAGGTCGCCGACATCGGCGACGTGCCGTTCCAGAGCCGCTACCGGCTGGAGACCAGCCATGACGACATCGAACGCCGCACCAACCAGATCGTCGACGCCGGCGTCCTGCCCTTGTCTGTCGGCGGCGACCATTCGATCAGCCACCCGATCCTGAAGGCGGTCGGCAAGAAGGCGCCGGCGGGCATGATCCATATCGACGCCCATTGCGATACCAGCGGCCTGTTCGACATGACCAAGTTCCACCATGGCGGGCCGTTCCGCAACGCGGTGCTGGACGGCGTGCTCGACCCGAGCCGCACCATCCAGATCGGCATTCGCGGCTCGGCCGAATATCTGTGGGAGTTCACCTATGAGTCCGGCATGACCGTCGTGCATGCCGAAGAGGTGACCGGCCTCGGCATTCCCGCCATTATCGAGAAGGCGCGCAGGATAGTCGGCGACGGCCCGACCTATGTCTCCTTCGACATTGACAGCATCGATCCGGCCTTCGCGCCGGGCACCGGCACACCGGAAGTCGGCGGGCTGACGACGCGCGAAGTGCTCGAGCTGCTGCGCGGCCTGAAGGGACTCAACATCGTCGGCGGCGACGTGGTCGAGGTGGCACCGCAGTACGACGCGACCACCAACACGGCGCACGCCGGCGCGCAGGTGCTGTTCGAGATCCTCAGCCTGATGGTCTTCAGCCCGGCAATCACCGGCAAGGCGGGCTGACACGCTCGACCATGATCCCGAAAGTGGGAACCGGTTTTCGGAGAAGATCATGGTCCACTAGAGAATCCAAAGGCGACCGCCGCGCTGGAGCCGGCGGTTGCACGCAAACAAACAAGCTTCCAGCAGGGGAATGACAATGACACTTCACATGAAACTCAAATCGTCCATCGCCGCCGTGCTGATGCTCGGCGCGACCGGTTTTGCTTTCACGACGCAGGCCGTCAATGCCGACGCGATCGACGACATAGCCAAGGCCGGCGCAATCAATGTCGGCATCTTTTCCGACTTCCCGCCCTTCTCCTCGGCCAGCGCCGATATGAGCATCAAGGGCTACGACATCGACGTGGCGCAATCCATCGCCGACCAGCTCAAGGTCAAGCTCAATCTGGTCAGCGTGACCGGCCAGAACCGCATCCCGTATCTTACCGACAAGCGCGTCGACCTGCTGATGAGCGTCGGCTACTCCAAGGAGCGTGAGCAGGTGATCGATTTCGCCGCCGCCTACGCGCCCTATTACATCGCAGTCATCGGCC
Organism: Mesorhizobium sp. M0185; assembly: GCF_040322175.1. NCBI lineage: Bacteria > Pseudomonadati > Pseudomonadota > Alphaproteobacteria > Hyphomicrobiales > Phyllobacteriaceae > Mesorhizobium > Mesorhizobium sp. M0185. The sequence goes on from NZ_JAMYSY010000015.1 coordinate 7,484, forward strand.
CGGCAGCACTCTCGGTCAAAGGCAAGGAAGACCTTGCCGACAAGTCGATCGCCGTCAATCGCGGCACGCTGGAGGACACCTCGCTGACCGAGGCGGCACCTGCCTCGGCCGACATCCGCCGTTTCGACAACTATAATTCCGTCATCCAGGCGTTCATCTCGGGCCAGACCCAACTGATGGTGGTCGGCAACGATGTCGGCGCCCAGGTGCTCGCCCGGCAGGAGGAACTGAAGCCGGAGCAGAAATTCCAGCTTCTCACCTCGCCCTCGCATATCGGCCTCAACAAGAAGGAAGACCGCCTCAAACGAGCGGTCAACGATGCGGTCGCCAAGATGCTGGCCGACGGCAAACTGGACGAAAGCTCGAAGGCCTGGCTGAAGACACCGCTCGATCCCGCCAATCTCAAGGATTGACGGCCAGTGACCTATAGCCTCGACTTCGGCTGGCTTGCCGGGGCGACAGGGGCGATCGCGCGCGGCGCGGCCACGACGATCCTGCTGATCGCCGTGACCACGCTGGCGGGAACGTTGCTCAGCATCCTCGGCGCCGCAGGGCGGCGGAACGGTCCGCTCCTGCTCAAGCGGGCGATCGGCGTCTATGTCGAGGTGATCCGCAACACGCCGTTCCTGGTGCAGCTGTTCTTCATCTTCTTCGGGCTGCCCAGCATCGGCGTCAGGCTCGATCCGGTGCTGGCAGCCATGCTGGCGATGACGCTCAACATGGCCGCCTATACGATCGAGATCGTTGGCGCCGGGCTCGACGCGGTGCCGCCCGGGCAGACGGAAGCGGCACTGGCGCTTGGGCTCAGGCCGCGCCAGGTCTTCATCAAGATCGTGCTGCCGCAGGCGCTCAAGGTGATCTATCCGGCGCTGACCAGCCAGATCGTTATCATGATGCTGGAATCCGCCGTGGTATCGCAGATCGCCGTTCGCGAGCTGACCTATGAAGCCGACATGCTGCAGGCGCGCACGTTCCGGGCTTTCGAAACCTATTTCGTCGTGACGATGGTCTATCTCATCCTGTCGATTGGGCTGCGCCGGCTGCTGGTCGGCGGCGGGCGCCGGCTTCTCGGAGCCGGCGTGTCATGATCGAATTCACCTTCTGGGACATTCTGCGCAACCTGCTGCTGGCGGCGCGCTGGACGGTGCTCTTGTCGCTGGCCGCCTTTGTCGGCGGGGCCGTGGTCGGCATGATCGTGCTGTTCTTCCGGATCGCCAAGAATAAATGGGCGCGCCGGTTTGCCTCCGGCTACATCGCGCTTTTCCAGGGCACGCCGCTGCTGATGCAGCTCTTCCTGATGTTCTTCGGCTTGCCGATGCTGGGCCTGCGCATCGAGCCGTGGACCGCGGCGGTGCTTGGCCTGACCTTCTTTGCCAGCGCCTATCTCGCCGAGATCTGGCGCGGCGGCGTCGATGCACTGCCGCGCGGCCAGTGGGACGCCGGCGCCAGCCTCGGCCTGCACTATCTGCAGGAACTCCGGCTGATCATCTTGCCTCAGGCGTTTTTGATCACCCGCGCACCGACCGTCGGCTTCCTGGTGCAGCTGATCAAGTCGACCGCGCTGACGTCGATCATCGGTTTCGAGGAGCTGGTGAGGACATCCAACGCGATCAACAATGCGACCTTCGAACCGTTCAAAGTCTATGGGCTGGTAGCGCTGATCTTCTTCGTCATGTGCTTTCCGCTGACGCAATACGCACGTTCGCTCGAGCAGCGGGCGGCGGCCCGCTGAGCGGGCGACCAGCAATTCAACGCCCGAATACCAGCGGCGGCGCGATCCTGTCACGCCGCAGCCAGCGCACCAGCAGGAGTGCTGCAACCACCGCCAGTCCCGACGACAGGCCGATCCAGATGCCGACGCCGTTGAAGCCGAAACGGAAGGCCAGCAGCACGCCGAGCGGCAGCCCGATGCCCCAATAGCCGATCGCGGCATAGATCATCGGCACCTTGGTGTCGTGCAGGCCGCGCAGCATGCCGCTGGCGACCGCCTGCGCACCGTCAAAAACCTGGAACAGCGCGGCAAAGGCGAGGAACGACACGGCAAGCGCCACCACCTCGGCATTAGCCGGATTGCCCAGATCGATGAAGGCGCCGATCAAGAGATGCGGCCACAGGATCATCACTAGCCCCATCAGCGCCATGAAGGAGACACCGACGACATATGCGGTCCAGCCAGCCCGGCTGACACCTTCCGGATTGCCGGCGCCGTGGGCAAGTCCGACGCGCACCGTCACCGCCTGGTTGAGGCCGAGCGGCACCATGAAGGTGATCGAGGCGATCTGGATGGCGATCGCATGGGCGGCAAGCGAAGCCGCATCGATCAGGCCCATGAGAAAGGCCGCCGCGTTGAAGATCGTCACCTCGAACGCCAGCAGGCCCGCGATCGGCAGGCCGAGCCGCAGCAGGCCCTTGAAGCGCGGCCAATCGGCGCGCCAGAAGCGTCCGAACAGACGATAGCGCCGGAATTTCTTCTCAAGCATCACCACCGCCGCCATGCCGGCGAACATTAACGTGCTGGACAGAGTGGTGGCGAGGCCGGAGCCGGCGATGCCCATCGATTGAATGCCGAGATTACCGAACATGAACAGCCAGTTGAAGAAGGCGTTGCAGGCGACGGCAACGAAGACGATGATCAGCGCCCAGCCCGGCCGCTCCAGCGCCGAAATGAACGAGCGCAGGACGATGTAGCCGAAAAAGGGCAGCACCGCCCATTCGAGCCAGCGCAGATAGATGCCGGCCTGGTGCGCCAGCGCCGGTTCCTGACCCATGGCCAGCAACACGCTCTCGCCGTGCCAGAGAAGGGCCCATATCGGAATGCAAATGAGGATCGCCAGCCACAGACCCTGGCGCACGGTGCGGCGCAGGTCGCGCACCGAGTGCCGGCGACGGCCGAGCTCGGTCGCCATCATCGGCGAGGTCGCCAGCATCAGGCCGAGCCCGAAGATGAGCGGCATGAAGTAGAGGTTGGCACCAAGCGCACCGCTGGCCAGCGTGTCCGGCCCCAGCCGCCCCATCATCATGACGTCGGTAGCGGTCATCGCGGTCTGGCCGAGATTGGTCAGCACCATCGGCCAGGCGAGCGCCAGCATCGCCCTGATTTCCCGACGCCAAAGGTTTTCCGGCGCGCGAGCGTCGGCTTCGATCGCAGACATTCTAGTTTTCCGCCTATCCGATTGCGGCACGTCGGCAAGAGCCGGAAGCCGCGTCTCAGCGCGGAAAATGGCCAAGACCGGCCGGATTCCGCATTACGACGGGTTTGTCTATCAAATGGGCACCGGTGGCAAGAGGCTGACTTGCGGAAGGGTTAAGCCAGTCGGTTCAATGCAGGCTATTGGAGAGGCTATGGAAGCCGCTATGGTCGCGGCAGATCCATTTGAAAGGCAGCCTGATGAGCGCGTTTCCCGAAATCTATCTGGTTCGGCATGGCGAGACGGAATGGAGTGCGTCCGGAAAACATACCGGCCGAACCGACATACCGCTGACGCCGGCCGGCGAGGAAGCGGCAAGGCGGATCGCTGAGCGGCTCAAGGGCCTGTCCTTCTCGGCGGTGTGGTCGAGCCCGTCGCAGCGCGCCTTCAACACCTGTGCGCTGGCCGGCTTCGGCTCGTCAGGCGTGAAGAAGGACGATCTGGCGGAGTGGGATTATGGTGCCTATGAGGGATTGACCACCAAGCAAATCCTCGCCGAGCGCCCCGGCTGGCGTCTCTTTCGCGACGGCTGCCCGAGCGGCGAGTCCGCCACGGATGTCGGCTCGAGGGCGGACCGGATCGTCAGCCAATTGCGCGAGGTCGGCAGCAATGTCCTGGTCTTCTCAAGCTCGCATTTCCTTAGGGTGCTGGCCGCACGCTGGCTCGGCCTGCCGCCGCAAGCCGGCGCGTTTTTCGTGCTGGATACCGCCAGCATAAGCGTGCTCGGTTACGAGCACGACCTTGACGAGCCGGTCATCCGGCGCTGGAACCAGAGATAGCAACCGATCCCGATTTATCGGATCGCGTCCAGCGCCTGCCTTTGCCTGTGCATTTCGAGAAACACGCGGTAGTCGCGGTCGAACCGGCCGGCGGCAGCCGGATTGGGCTCTCGCGTCTTGCCGCCTTGCTGCATGGCGACGCAGGCGGCATTCAAATCGGGAAAAAGCCTAGCCGCGGTGGCGGCAATCATGCCGGTGCCGAGCAGCACCGCCTCGTCCGCCAGCGGCTCGACCACCGTGCAGCCGGTGGCATCGGCATAGAGCTCCATCAACAGCGGGTTCTTGGTGTGGCCGCCGGTGACGTGCAGCGTGTCGATCAGATAGCCGTTCTCGTTCAGCGCTTCCAGCACATGACGGACGCCAAGCGCGATGCTGACGGCGGTGCGCCAGTAGAGCTTGCACAGACTGTCGAAGGAGGCATCCAGCGTCAGCCCGCTGATGACGCCGACGGCATGCGGGTCGGCGAGCGGCGAGCGGTTGCCGTGAAAATCGGGCAGTACGTGCAGCCTTGCGGCGAGGTTGTCGCCCTCGGCGGCGCGCAACTCGGCGACGCGGTGGGCAATCCTGGCATGCATGGCGGCATCCGCCTCGCCGCCGGCGCCATGCCAGCGGATGATGTGGTCGAGCAGCGCGCCGGTGGCCGACTGGCCACCTTCCGACAGCCACAGGCCGGGAAGGGCTGCGCCATAATATGGGCCCCAGACACCGGCGAAAGGCTGCGGATCGGGCGACATCGCCATGACGCAGCTCGACGTACCGGCAATCAGGGCCAGATGGCGGCCGATGTTCGTCGCGTCACCGGCGAAACCGCCGAGCACGCCAAGCGCGCCGGCATAGGCATCGATGACGCCGGCGCCGACCCGGCATTTTTCGGTGAGGCCAAGCTCCGTCGCGGCTTGCGCGCCGAGCGGGCCGATATCGGCACCGACCGGGCTTGCCTTTTCCGGCAGGTTGCCGTGCTCAAAGATATCGCCGAGCCCGACTGCTTCGAAGAAGTCGCGCCGCCAGCCGGTCGCTTCATGGGCTAGATAGGTCCATTTGGCGGTCAGCGTGCATTGTGAACGGGAGAGCGAGCCGCTTGCCTTCCAGGTGAGGAAGTCGGTGAGGTCGAATAGACAGCCGGCTTCGTTCCATGTTCCGGGCAGGTTGCGCTTCAGCCACATCAGCTTCGGCGTCTCCATTTCCGGCGACATGACGCCGCCGATATAGTCGAGCACAGCGTGGCCGCTTTCAGTGCATTCGTCGGCCTCGGCAATTGCGCGATGGTCGAGCCAGACAATGGTGTCCCAGCGCCTTTCACCAGTGACGGACACGCTGAGCTGGCCGCCATGCCGGTCTCGCACCACCAGCGAGCAGGTGGCATCAAAGGAGATGCCGACGATATCCTCGGCCCGCACGCCCGCCTTTTCGCGGGCAGCGCGGACGGCCATGCACACCGCCGACCATATATCCTGCGAATCGTGCTCGGCATGGTCGGCCTTCGGCTGTTGCATGGCGATCGGGTGCTCGGCGCGGCCGAGCAAGGCGCCACAGGTGTCGAGAATGCCGGCACGAGCGCTTCCGGTGCCGACATCGACCGCGCAAACGAAACTGTTGGTCAAGGTGTTCTTGCTCTCGCTCCCAGGCCTGCAATCAGATCGGGCAATTGCAGCATGTCAGCGAATATAAAGTCCGGCTCACTCGACGCAAGCCGCGCTTTCAATGCCGGGTTGCCGGTGTGCGAGCCGCCGGTGAAGGCAAGGACGCGCATGCCGGCCGCCCGCGCCGCTTCGATGCCGGCCGGGCTGTCCTCGACGACGAGGCAGTTTCGCGGGGCCGCTCTCATTTTATCTGCTGCATGGAGAAAGAGATCGGGCGCCGGTTTGCCCCGCGCCACCATGGCGGCGCTGAACAAATGCGGCTCCAGCAGCCCAAGCAACCCGGTGACGTCGAGCGCATAGCGGATGCGTTCCAGGGTGCCGGAGGAGGCGACGCAGCACGGTACGCCGAGCCTCGGCAGGACCTGTGCGATACCTGGCATCGGTTTCAGCTCCTCGCGGAACCTGCGCATCAGTTCGGAGCGCATCTCGGTCAGATGCTGGTCGGTGAGATCGAGCCCGAAGTCGCTTGCGAGGATTTCGCGGACGCTCTTCATGCTCTTGCCGAGGAAGTGCTCGTAGGCAATGTCCTCGCTGACGTTGCCGCCGGCAAGCGCGATCATCTCCAGCAACGCCGAGACGGACAGCATCTCACTGTCCACCAGCACGCCGTCACAGTCGAAAATGACCAGTTCAGGCGTCATCGCGCTGGATCGGCTTCAGAGGTCGCCGGCGAGATAGCGCGTCAGTGTCGCGCGCGCGCCGTCCGCCCACAGCAGTCTCAGCGCTTGGCCGAAGGCTTCAGCGAACGGCGGCGAGCGGCCGACATCGCCATAGATGTCCTCCATGGCAAGCCAGGCGGCAGGCATGTCCCTGGCCGCCTTGGCCGTCGCCTGCAACCGGCCCCAGTTCGGGTCGTTGGGCTCGGTGACGGCACCGGAATCCGTCGTGCCGAAGCAGTAGCGACACCAGAGCGCCGATTCCAGCGCAAGGCCGGTGACACTTTTGCCAGCCTTCAGCCGGTCGGCGATGGTCGGAATGATGAATTTCGGCTGGCGGTTGGAGCCGTCGAGGCAAAGCCGGCGTATGGTGTCGCCGATCTTCGGATTGGAGAAGCGGTGCTCGATGAGCTGGTAGTAATCTTCGAGGTCGGTGTCCGGAACCGGCGGCACGGTCGGGATGATTTCGTCATGCTCGAGCTTGTCGAGGAAGCCGCGTACCAGCGGCTCCTGCATCGCCTCATGGACGAAATGGATGTCCATCAGCCCGGCCGGATAGGCGATGGTCGCATGGCCGCCATTGAGGATGCGGATCTTCATCAGCTCATAGGGCGCGACGTCGCTGACGAACTGCACGCCGACCTTTTCCAGCGGCGGGCGGCCGTCGGTGAAACGGTCCTCCAGCACCCATTGCTTGAACGGTTCGCAAAACACCGGCCAATTGTCGTCGAGGCCGAACTCGCTGGAGAGAATGCCGCGCTCGCGGTCGGTGGTGGCCGGCGTGATGCGGTCGACCATGCCATTGGGAAAGGCAACGTTCTCGCTCACCCAGTTTGCCAAACCTTCGTCGATCAGCCGCGCAAGGCCGATGACGCCATCTGAGGTGACGTGGCCGTTATGGGGGATGTTGTCGCAGGACATAATTGTGAAGGGCACGATACCGTCGGCGCGGCGGCGCAGCAGCCCGGCGAGGACGAGGCCGAAGACGGTCTTCGGCGTCGCCCCCGGCTCAGCGTCGGCAACGATGTCGGGATGTGTCGGATTGAAGACGCCGGATGCCGGATCGATGAAATAGCCGCCCTCGGTAATGGTCAGGGAGACGATCTTGATCGCCGGATCGGCAAGCCGCTCGACGATTGCGGCCGCATCGCCCGGCACCAGGAAGTCGATCATGACGCCGGTGACGCGCGCGCTCATATGGCCGCTGTCCTGCTCGACCACGGTGGTCAGCCAGTCCTGCTCCTGCAACTTGCCGCGGCCGACCTTCTCGCCCTCGAAGACGCCGGCGCCAACAATGGCCCAGTCGTGGCCGACACCCGAATTGAACAGGTCGTCGAGATAGACGGCCTGGTGCGAGCGATGGAAATTGCCGACGCCGAAATGCACGATGCCGGCCTTGAGCGCGGCGCGATCATATTTCGGGCCGGCGACCTTGGGCGGCAGCTTGGCGAGGATGGAAGAAGAGAGTTTCACGGTCATCTGCTTTTACCCTTTAGCGGGACGGCTCTTCCCCCCGTGGAGGAGACGGGGGGAAGAGCGCCTTCGCCCCCTCAACTCATCCACTGGCCGCCATCGACATTATAGGTCTGGGCGACGATGTACTCGGCCTCATCGCTGGCCAGGAACACCGCCATGCCGGTGAGGTCTTGCGCCGTGCCCATGCGGCCATAAGGCACGGCTTCGCCGACCAGCCTCTTCTTCTCGCCCCTCGGCCTGTTCTCGAACTTGGCGAACAAGGCATCGACATGGTCCCAATGCTCGCCGTCGACGACACCCGGGGCGATGGCATTGACGTTGATGCGGTGTTTGATCAGGTCGAGCCCTGCCGACTGGGTGAGCGAGATGACCGCCGCCTTGGTGGCGCAGTAGACGGTGACCAGCGCCTCGCCGCGGCGCCCGGCCTGGCTTGCCATGTTGATGATCTTGCCGCCCTTGCCCCGGGCAATCATCGAACGGGCGGCGGCCTGCAACGTAAACAGCGTGCCGGCGACGTTGACCGAAAACAATTTGTCGTAGCTTGTCTTGGTGATCTCGACGATCGGCGCCAGGTCGAACAAAGCAGCGTTGTTGATCAAGATATCCAGGCCGCCGGCCCTGGCTTCGACCGCCTTGACGGCTTCATCGATAGACGCGAGATCGGTGACGTCGAGCTTTACCGCGTAGGCGTTGCGGCCGATTTCCGAAGCCGTCTTCTCGGCGGCTTCGAGATTGATGTCGCCAATCGCGACCGTCGCCCCTTCGCGCATGTAGGCTTCGGCAAACGCCCTGCCGATGCCGCGCGCCGATCCGGTAATCAGCGCCGATTTACCCCGGAGCCTCATTGCAGCATCGCCTTCCCGTCGGCGCCGAAACGATGCAGCTTGGCCTTTTCCGGCGTCAGGTAGATCGTGTCGCCGTGATGGGCGGCCAACTCGCCGTCGGCACGCACCGTCAGCTGCCCGACACCATCCGCCTGGACGTGCAAAAACGTGTCGGAGCCGAGATGCTCGGCAACCCCGACCGTCGCCTTCCAGTCGCCTGACGTCTTCGAAATGTTCATATGCTCCGGGCGGATGCCGACTGTCTTGGCGCCATATTTGGCGGCCGGCGCGCCTTCGATCAGGTTCATCTTCGGCGAACCTATGAAGCCGGCGACGAACAGGTTCTTCGGCGTCTTATAGAGCTCCATCGGCGAGCCGACCTGCTCGATATTGCCGGCATTGAGCACGACGATCTTGTCGGCCATGGTCATCGCCTCGATCTGGTCGTGGGTGACGTAGACCATGGTTGTCTTGAGCTGGTGATGCAGCTCGCTGATCTCCAGCCGCATGGTGCCGCGCAGCGCCGCGTCGAGATTGGACAAAGGCTCGTCGAACAGGAAGGCCGACGGCTGGCGCACGATGGCGCGGCCGATGGCGACGCGCTGCCGCTGGCCGCCGGAGAGCTGGCCGGGGCGGCGGTCGAGGTAGTTGGTGAGGTTCAGGATCCGCGCGGCGTCCTTCACCTTCTTGTCGATGGTCGCCTGGTCCTCGCCCGCCATCTTCAGCGGGAAGGCGATGTTCTTGGCCACCGTCATGTGCGGGTAGAGCGCATAGGACTGGAACACCATGGCCAGCTTGCGCTTGGCCGGCGCCTCGCCGGTGACGTCGCGACCATCGATGATGATGGTGCCGCCGCTGGTATCCTCGAGACCGGCGATCAGACGCAACAGGGTGGATTTGCCGCAGCCCGACGGGCCGACGAAGACGACGAACTCTCCGTCCTCGATGACCAGATCGAGGCCGGGGATGATGGACGTCGCCCCGAAGGATTTGGAGACGTTCTTGAGCGTGATGTTTCCCATGGTTTCCTCCCCCGAAGGGCTATCTTTTCGTTTTGCGTCAGGCGATGCCCGCTACTTTACCGCACCGAATGTCAGGCCTCGGACCAGCTGCTTCTGGCTGAACCAGCCCATGATCAGGATCGGCGCGATCGCCAGCGTCGAGGCGGCCGAAAGCTTGGCCCAGAACAGCCCCTGCGGGCTGGAGAAGGAGCTGATGAAAGCGGTGAGCGGCGCGGCCTCGGTGGTGGTCAGCCGGATCGTCCAGAACGCCTCGTTCCAGGCGAGAATGATGTTGAGCAGCATGGTCGAGGCGATGCCGGGGACCGCCATCGGCGTCAGCACGTAGATGATCTCGTTCCAGAGCGATGCGCCGTCCATGCGCGCCGCTTCCAGGATCTCGCCCGGGATCTCGCGAAAATAGGTGTAAAGCATCCAGACCACGATCGGCAGGTTGATCAGCATCAGCATGACCATCAGGCCGATGCGGCTGTCGAGCAGACCGGTATCGCGGAAGATCAGATAGATCGGAAACAGCACGGCGACGGCCGGCATCATCTTGGTGGAAAGCATCCACATCAGGATGTCCTTGGTGCGTTTGCCCGGCGAAAACGCCATCGACCATGCCGCCGGTACCGCGACAAGCAGAGCCAGGATGGTAGAGCCTACCGAAAGGAACACCGAGTTTAGGAAGAATTTGAAATAGCCGTTCTGCGCCTGGACCTCGGAATAGCTCTCCGTGGTTCCCGAAGGGAACAGGTTGAAACCCTGGATGGCCTCCTGCTCCGACTTGAACGAGGTGATGATCGTATAAAGGATCGGGAAGAAGATCAGCAGCGCAACGATCCAGGCGGCCGCGGTCGCAATCGTCTTGTGCTGGGTGGTGACTGCACGTGCCATCTTATCCTCCCTTATTTATCCAGGTTCTTGCCGACAGCGCGCATGGCGAAGAAGGCAACGATGTTGGCGAGAATGACGGCAATGATACCGCCGGCGGACGCCTGGCCGATTTTGAACTCCAGCAATGCCTTCTGATAGACGAGGAAGGGCAGGTTGGTGGAGGCGTAACCCGGGCCGCCATTGGTGGTGACGAGGATCTCGGCATAGACCGACAGCAGGAAGATCGTCTGGATCAGGATGACGACGGTTATGGCGCGCGACATATGAGGCAGCGTCAAATAGATGAAGCGGCTGATGAAGCCGGCGCCGTCCATTTCGGCGGCTTCCTTCTGCTCGACGTCGAGCGACTGAAGCGCGGTCAACAGGATTAGCGTAGCAAACGGCAGCCATTGCCAGGCAACGATGATGATGATCGCCAGGAGCGGGTGCTGCCCGAACCAATCGATCGGCTGCCCGCCGAAGAAGCGCGCAATATCGGCGAAAACCCCGTACTGCGGATGCATGATCATGTTCTTCCAGACCAGTGCTGCCACCGGTGGCATGACGAAGAACGGCGAGATGACAAGGATGCGGACGATGCCCTGTCCCCACATCGGCTGATCGAGCAGAAGGGCGAGCAGAATACCGCCGATCACCGTGATCAAAAGCACGCTGACGACGATGGTGAGCGTGTTGAGGATCGACTGCAGGAATGCCGGGTTGGAATAGAACAGCGCGTAGTTCGAAAACCCGACGAAGCCGTCGCGCATCGGATTGAGCGGGTTGTATTGCTGGAAGGAAAACCACAGCGTGAATGCCAGCGGCACAATCATCCAGACCAGCAGCAGCACCACGGATGGCGCCATCATGAAACGGGCAAGCGAACGGGTCTGCTGAGTAGCCATGACGGTCACCCTTCGAGGTCGGCCAAGTTTTCAGCGGTGTGAAAGCTGGCCGCCCGAACTGGGATTCGGGCGGCCGTTGCCGGTCGCCATTGGCAACCGGCACCGGGAGGAGCTTACTTGATGTAACCGCCCTCGGTCATCGTCGCGGTGGCGGCGTCCTGCGCCTGCTTCAAGGCATCGTCGACGCTCGACTGGCCGGCAAGTGCCGCCGAGAAGAGCTGGCCGACGGTGGTGCCGAGACCCTGGAACTCAGGAATGGCGACGAACTGGACGCCGACATAAGGCACCGGCTTGACGGCCGGGTGCGTCGGATCGGCGGAGTTGATCGAGTCCAGCGTCATCTTGGCGAAAGGTGCTGCCTTCTGGTATTCGGGATTGGCATAGAGCGACGAGCGCGTTCCCGGCGGAACGTTGGCCCAGCCTTCCTTCGAGGCGACGAGCTCGGCATAGTGCTTGCTGGTTGCCCAGGATACGAACTTTTGAGCGGCGTCGGCCTTCTGCGTGCCGGCGGGGATGGCTAGCGACCATGCCCACAGCCAATTGCCGCGCTTGCCGAGGCCATTGTCCGGCGCCAGCGCATAGCCGACCTTGTCGGCGACGGTGGAGTTCTTCGGGTCGGAAACGAAGGAGGCAGCGACGGTAGCGTCGATCCACATGCCGCATTTGCCCTGCTGGAACAGCGCCAGGTTTTCGTTGAAGCCGTTGGACGACGCGCCCTCGGGGCCGTCGGCCTTCATCAGGTCGACATAGAACTGCAGCGTGTTCTTCCATTCGGGCTGGTCGAATTGCGGCTTCCAGTTCTCGTCGAACCAGCGCGCGCCGAACGAGTTCGACATGGCGGTCAGGAAGGCCATGTTCTCGCCCCAGCCGGCCTTGCCGCGCAGGCAGACGCCGTTCACGCCGTTGGCGCGGTCGGTCATCTTGTCGGCGGCCTGCTTGATGAAGTCCCAGGTCGGTGCATCGGGCATCTTGAGCCCGGCCTTTTCCATCAGGTCCTTGCGGTACATGACGAAGGAGCTTTCGCCGTAGAACGGGGCTGCGTAGAGCTTGCCGTCGACCGACAGGCCGCCGGCTATGGCCGGGATGATGTCCTTGACGTCGTAATCGTCGCCGAGTTTGTCGAGCGGCAAAAGCCAGTTCTGCTTGGCCCAGATCGGCACTTCGTAGGTGCCGATGGTCATCACGTCGTACTGGCCACCCTTGGTGGCGATGTCGGTGGTGACGCGCTCGCGCAGGACGTTTTCCTCGAGCGTGACCCACTGCAGCTGAATGTCGGGATTTTTGGCGGTGAAGTCGTCGGTCAGCTTCTGCATGCGGACCATGTCGCCATTGTTGACCGTGGCGATGGTGATGGATTCGGCATGCGCGGCGAAAGCGAGGGCGCTGGCCGAGAACAGGCCTAGGGTGAACGTGCGAAGTTTCATCAAAATTCCTCCCATAAACCAAGATGAGCATTTGCCTTGGCTGTGAGCAATTACTCACTTGCGATGAATTATGTCAAGACGGATTCGTTGCTGCAGCGCAGCACGCCGGGTCTCGTGCAGCGGCAAGCGTTTGCGGCATGTCTGACGAAGGATTCGGCCGGGCTGATTGGGCCCGGCGCTTTGCTATCGGGCTTGCTGGGATTCAGCCTACTGGCAAGCGATCTCGCTCAGGATCCAATCGCGGAAGGCGCGGATCTTCGGCACGTTGCGTCGTGCCGTCGGATAGACTAGCCAATAGGCGTGGCCGTCGTCTCCGACCAGATCAAAGGGCTGGATCAGGCGGCCGTCGGCAAGTTCGGTCTTGAACAGCGCCTTGGTAACGATCGCCACGCCGTGGCCGGCAATCGCGGCATTGGCCTCGTAGGCCTGCGCGCCCATGCTGGTGCCGGGACGCTTGGCCAGCTCCTCGACCGGCAGGCCGGCGGCGGCAAACCAGTCCCGCCACCAGATGTCACCCGGGTCGAGGATCGGCAGCCGCAGCAGGTCGGCCGGCTCCTTGACGCCGCCGATGCTTGCCGCGAGCTTTGGACTAAGGACCGGCGTGAAATCGGCCCTGAAAAGCATATGAGTCTCGACGCCCGGCCAGTTGCCGCCGCCGGAGCGGATGGCGATGTCGATATCCTCTCTGGCAAAGTCGACAACCCTGTTCGAAGTATCGACGCGCACCGCCAGCGACGGATGCGCGACCTGGAACGAACCGAGATGCTGCGCCAGCCAATTGGAGGCAAATGTCAGCAGCGTCGAAACGCAAAGCACGCCGTCGGCGCCGGTGCGCGCGGCGGCATAGGCGCCGCTCAACAGCGCGAACGCCTCGCTGACCGCGGGCGCCAGGCGCTGGCCGGGTTCGGTCAGCACGATCTGTTTTGGCTGGCGCAAGAACAGGGGCGCGCCGATGCGCTCCTCCAGAAGCTTGATCTGATAGCTTGCCGCCGCCTGCGTCATGCCAAGCTCCTGGGCGGCCTTGGTGAACGAGAGATGCCGCGCCACCGCCTCGAACACCCGGATCGCCTGAAGCGGAGGAAGCTGCGAAACCAGCTGTCGTGAATTGAGCTCCGGCATAAGCCCTCCTTATGGGCAGTGATCGACGTTTGATTGGCGGCACCGGCCGGTCCTACCGATATTCTGTATTGAAGATCAATTACGCCTAGAGATAGCGAAGGCTGACGATCATGACCACAATACAGGAAAAGCTGCTTCTTGCTCCAGCCCATGGCTGGTTTTCACGGTTGGCGCGGGGATTGGCAAGGCACGCGGCGCGGAAACGGGCCTATCTCGACGTCCGGGAGCTGCCGCCGCATCTGCAGCGCGACATGGGCTTTCTCGACGGCAACGATCCTTGCGGCCGGCACCAGTAGTGACGCTCGTTTTATCGGGGATTCAGATGCGTTTCGATTTCACATGATCGTTTCCGACCGCCAGCGGCTCGGAGATCATGCGCCCGCCAGCAAGGCGGCGGCGGTCCGCTCATCGGTGATGAGGCCGTTGACCAGCCGCCGGTTGACGGCGGCGAAGATGCCCGGCAGCTTGCGGTCGCCCATGGCAAGCGCGATCACCAGCGACTTTTCGCGCGACGGCAGCGGCGCCGACGACACCCGATCATTGGTGATGCCCTCGATCATGCGGCCGTCACGATCGAATACCCAGCCGACGATCTCGGCGACGCCGCCGGCCTTCTGCAGCGCCTTTAATTCACCCTCCGAAATGAAGCCGTCCTCGTAAAGCGGCGCCTTCGGGCCGAGATCGCCGATGCCGACAAAGGTGACGTCGGCCTCGGCCGCAAGCGCCAGCGTCGGCTGGATCATCGGCTGGCTGAGCAGCATCTCGCGCTCCTCGGGCGAGGAAGCGATGACCGGCAAAGGCATCGGAAACGAACGCGCCTTGACCCTGTCGGCCATGGTGAAGATGACGTTGTAGAAGGCCGCCGAGCCGTCCGGCGAGATGTTGCCGGTCAGCGACACCACTTTGTGCTGCGGGCATTCCATCGGCGGCAGTTGCTCGATCGCGGCCTTCAGCGTGCGGCCGGTGCCGATCGCCATGACGATCGGCACCGGCGACCGCAGCCGCCGTTCGATCTCGGCCGCCGCCGCCTCGGCGACGCCGATGACGGTGGAGGAAGAAGAAGGGTCGCTCGGCACCACCTCGACCAGATCAAGCGCAAAGCGCGATTTCAGCCGTGCCGCAAGGTCGAGGCAATTGGCGATCGGATGGTCGACGCGCACCTTGATCAGCCCTTCGGAGACTGCGAGCGACACCAGCCGCTGCGCCGTCTGCCGCGAGATGCCAAGCGTGGCGGCGATCTGGTCCTGGGTGTTGCCTGCGACATAATAGAGCCAGCCGGCACGCGCCGCGTCGTCCAGCCTGTTGCCGCCGCTGTCCTGCCGCGAATTCAAGTTCCTGCCTCCCAACCCCGCCGAGCATAAGAGGCGGAGCGCAGTAGTTTCGCAGGGAATGAACTTGCGCGCAATTGCCTATTGTAAGAGCAATTGCTTAGTGATGAAACTTGGTGTTTGGAGCGAAGTGACAGGTCGACCCAGTCTCGTTGCAACAGCAAGGCTGTCGAGGTCGCACCAGTCCCGGTTCTAAAGCGCGTTGCGTTCGATCGGCCTCATGCGGCGCGTTTTAGGTTCCTTTTTATGCATGTCGTCATCGCAAAACCGCTGCACACTTTGCGCGACATGCATTAGCGGGGACGCGGCGGTTTATCTCGCGCGCTAAACGCTTTAAGGAATTTTTTGAGAATGGAGCCTTGCATGACGCCGAAAGCGGTTTTCTGGGATATGGACGGCACGCTGGTCGACAGCGAGCCGCTGCACGAGGCGGCGCTGATTGCGGCGCTGCGCGGCGTCGGCATCGCGCCGCCGGCCGACCTGCATGAGCGCGTGCTCGGCATCGCCGCATGGCCGGTCTACGAAATGCTGCGCGACGAGTTCGGCCTCGACCTGCCTTTCGACGACTGGATCGTGCGCAAATACGATCACTATCTGCCGATGGCCGAAACGCTGACGCCACGCACCGGCGCGATCGAGATTTTCAATGAGCTGCGCGCGCTTGGCGTGCCGCAAGCGGTGGTGTCCAACTCGGACAGGCTGATCGTCGATGCCAATCTGCGCGCCGTAGGCCTCGTATATCCCGGCATGAAGACGGTCAGCCGCAACGACGTGCGTGAAGGCAAGCCGCATGCCGAACCTTTCCTGCGCGCCGCCTGGTTGGCCGACGTCGATCCCGCCGAGGCCGTGGCGGTCGACGACAGCGTGACCGGCGCCACGGCGGGGCTGGCAGCTGGAATGAAGACGATTTTCTGGCCAGAGGTGCCCATGGAGGGGCCGCCGGGGGCGATTGTCATCAACAGCGCCGGCGAATTGCGGGCCGAACTCGGGCTTTAAGCCAGGCCCGGCGGGACCGCGCTCAACTCCGGTAGGCAGGCTCCTGCTCGTCGAGGATCGCCTTCAGTTCGGAAAGGTGGCGCTCGGCCTGGCCGGGATAGTCTTCCTGTTCCCTTGCCGCTTTCTCCGCGATCTCATCCGACAGTACCCGCAGCGGCCGGCCGGTCCACAGCGCCTTGATATAGGTTTCGGCGGCGCGCTCGAAATAGAACATGCGGTTGAAGGTGTCGGCGACGCTGTCGCCGATGACCAGCACGCCATGGTTGCCCATCACCATCACCTTGACCTTCGGGTCGACAAGAAGCTGGGAGCAGCGCTCGCCCTCTTCCTCGAAGGCCAGCCCGCCATAATGAGCGTCGACGACATGGCGGTTGAAGAAGATCGCCGAGTTCTGGTCGATCGGCGGCAACGTCGAGTCGGCGAGCGAGGCAAGCACGGTGGCGTGGATCGAGTGGACATGCATGACGCAGCGTGCATGACGCACGTTGCGATGGATGGCGCCATGCAGGCCCCACGCCGTCGGGTCGGGCGCATTCGGGCCGGCCAGCGTGTCGGGATCGTTGGCGTCGATCAACAGCAGGTCGCTCGCCTTGATGCGCGAGAAATGCACCTGGTTGGGGTTCATCAGGAACTGCGAGCCATCGTCGTTGACCGCCAGCGAGAAATGATTGGCCACCGCCTCGTGCATGTTGAGCCGCGCCGTCCAGCGGAAGGCGCAAGCGAGATCGACGCGCTCCTCATAAAACGGCAGGTTGGTCAGCACTTCCTTCTGCAGGCGGGCGATGCTCATCGTAACCTCCGTGAAAGAGGCGAGGATGCCGCGCGACTGGAACGCGCGCAACCGGTTTCGTTTGGTGCAGGCGAACGCGATTGCTATGCCGCCGTGCTGGTGGCAGTGCCGGCTCTCAGCCCGCCATACTCGACGATGAAATCTATCACCTCCTGAAGCCCTTTGCCGCGCGACAGGTCGGTGAAGCCAAACGGCCGTTTGCCGCGCATGCGGGCAGCGTCGCTTTCCATCACGTCGAGATTGACGTTCACATAGGGCGCAAGGTCGCTCTTGTTGATGACCAGGAAATCCGACCGCGTGATTGCCGGGCCGCCCTTGCGCGGGATCTCCTCGCCCTGGCAAACCGAGATGACATAGAGCGTCAGGTCGGCAAGGTCCGGCGAGAAGGTGGCGGCGAGGTTGTCGCCGCCCGATTCGATGAAGACGATGTCGAGATCCGGGAATTTTCTGGTCATTTCGGCGATCGCCTGCAGATTGATCGAGGCGTCCTCGCGAATGGCGGTGTGCGGGCAGCCGCCGGTCTCGACGCCGATGATGCGATCCTCAGGGAGCGCCTGCAGCCGGGCCAGCATCATGGCGTCTTCCTTGGTGTAGATGTCGTTGGTGACGACGGCGATGGAGAACTCGTCACGCAGCGCCTTGCAGAGCTTTTCGGTGAGCGTCGTCTTGCCGGAGCCGACCGGGCCGCCGATGCCGATGCGAAGAGGACCGTTGGCTTGTGTCATCTAGGGAACTCCGTGATGGCAAGAATGGCGAAGCCGAGGCCGATCAACAGACAGAGCGGCGAATAGTAGCTGACATCAAGCCGCGCGAAAGGCTGTTCGGGCGCCAGCCGGCGCCACCAGGGCGTGAAGCCGGCAATGCCGCGCGCCAGGAAGACCAGCGCGATGAGTAGCGCTGTGGCGGCGAGCCCTGCCTTGGGAAAGGGCGTGGCAAACACGCCTTCGAGCGCCATCGGCCATAGCGTCGCCAGGCCGAGGCAGGCGGCGACGGCGAAGCTGGCGAAGGGCGCCGGCATTTCGTCGACGCCACGGAAGCCGACCACCGCGCGGGCGCAGGAGGCGGCGTCCCTGCCCGGCCAGATGCCGCCAATGCCCCAATAAACATGCAGCGTGGTGATCAGCAGCAGGACCAGCGAGAGCGCGAAGGCGAGAATGATCATGAGCTCAGACCCGAGGCAAACAGGTAGCTTCCGCCAACTTTGAAATTCCAGCCACCATTGTCCTCGCTATGGTCAGGCCTGAACCGCAGTGTTGCGCCACCAGCAAAACGAATTTCTGCTTGTTGCCGAAATCCACGCAACTGTGTCCCGACGACTATGGTCCCGATCATCAATTCGATTTCCTTGGCGATCCGACGTGGATTGTCTGACGAGCGCAGACTATAGCCGTTGGGACCACGCAACTCCCATGCAGCGGAGGCCAAAAAGAGATCGCGCTTGGCAATCCTGGAATAACCAGTGCGACGTTTGCCGCTCCTGCGCTTTGCGTAGCGACGCGGCTCAGTTGCACCAAACCCGAGGTTGATCGTCGATCCGATCGAATGCCCGACCACACAGACCGACAACTGGCGAATGCCATTGAGTGCCTCGACAAGGTGAAGCCTGTTCGCGCTGAGGCTCATGAGCGGAACAGCCGCGAATATTGCGTCTCGTGCTTCATCGCCATGATGTCCGAGACGAACGCGCAGCCGCCGAGATCGTCAAGCGTCGAGCCGGAAGCGCGAGCGGCAGTTTCCAACGCCAGTGGCTCGAAGCCGGCGAGCAGCGCGGTCGCTCCGGTCTGGCCAACGATGCCAAGCCGGATCGCAGCCTGGACGAGATTGGAGAAGAAGGCCTGCAGAAAGGCCGCCAGGGCGTCCCGCAGCGCAATGCCGTGATCGCCGGCAACGGCGCCGACGGCAACGCAATAGGCACATTCGGCCGGCAGGCGATCCAGCACCTGGCACGGCCAGGCGAAGGCCGCCTTCAGGAAAGCAGCGCCCTGCAGCATGGTCTCGGCATGGCGCTCGCGCGAGCCTGCCAGAGCTTCGGCAAGGGCGACGATTTCATCGAGATCGCCGGTTTCGCGCGCCCTGCGCCAGCTTTCGGCAAACAGCACCGCATCATTCCAGCCCGAACCCATCTCGAACAGCGTTTCCAGCCACGCGGCGAGCTCTTTGCTGTCGGCAACCAGCCCGGCATGCACGGCTTGCTCGAGACCATGGCTGTAGGAAAAGCCGCCGACCGGGAAGGAAGGCGACAGCCACGCCATCAGCCGCAACAAAGCAATATTGGAAGGCTGGGCAACGTTGGAAGGCTGGTCAGTCATGGTCATGGTCATGCGAATGGCTGTGGGAATGCGATTCGCTATGGCCATGGGAATGCGATTCGCTATGGCCATGGGAATGCGCTTCGGCGTGGCTGTGCGCATGCGCCTTGGCATGAGCGTGGCCGTGGCCGCCATGCCCGGAATAGGCGCCGCGCACCGGCTTGAACGGCTCGGAGACGTCGCTCACCGTGGCGCCCAATCCCTCCAGCATCGCCTTGATGACATGGTCGCGCAGAATGAGGATGCGCCCAGCTTCGATGGCGGCTGGGAGATGGCGGTTGCCGATGTGCCAGGCAAGCTCTGCCAGATGGACAGGGTCGCTGGCCCTGATATCGTAGAGCGGCTCCTCGGCGGCGATGATCTCGATGTGGCGGCCATCCTCCAGCACCAGCCGGTCACCATGGTTCAAGGTCACCGGTTCGGGCAGGTCGACCAGCACCTTGTCGCCACGGGCCGTTTCGATGGCGCGACGGCGCAGATGCCGCTCGTCATGGGCAAGCACCGCCCGGTCGTATGGCGTGGTGGTTCCGGCTTCGCCTGCGGCCAGGACGGCGACGGCGCGCGGGAATTTGGTGAAGTCGGTGCGAATATCGAGCTTCATGTAAGACTGCCTCTCCCAAAAGCCTAGCCTATCGCGTCCGCCGCCCCAATGGGGCTCAGACGATCGTGTCGAAGAGCCGCAGGATGAACGATATCTGATAGACGAGCGCGCCGGCGACAAAGGCGATGTGAAAGCGGCGGTCGCGCAGCAGGATCGCAATGACGCAAAGCGCGACGAAAACCGGTGTGCGGATCAGATATTCGACGCCAAAATGGGCGAAATGCTCCGGCCCTTTCAGCAGCGTATCGATCACGTCGAGCAGATAGGTCGCCGCCAGCAGGCCGAAGAACCAGGCCCGGCGCGAATAAAAGAAATCCTCATAGCTGGTGTAGTCCAGCATCGAATCCGGAAACAGCAGCGCGCAGAGCAGGAACAGCGTGACGGCGTAGAAGATGATGAACAGGTATTTGCCGAAGGTCCAATTCTCGATCTGGAACAGGCCGAACTCCCACCACCAGAAATGCACCAGCATTAAAAGCACCGACGCAACCCAGGCGAGGTGCACGGGATAGAGCCGGTATTGGCCGGGATGCTGGACGATGCGGGCGACCCCCGACAGCAGGCGGGTGACGCCGAGGCCGATCACCATGCCCAGGACGATGCGGATATGCGGGAAAATGTCGTGGGCGTAGGGGAGTTGCGGGTCCATAGGCCTGGCGCGGCATGTTCTACATCGGTCGTTCTAACGCCTATGGTTCAGAACAGGAAGTAGCGTTGCGCCATCGGCAGCACGGTAGCCGGCTCGCAGGTCAGGAGTTCGCCGTCGGCGCGGACCTCATAGGTTTCGGGGTCGACCTCGACATGCGGCGTGGCGTCATTGAGCACCATCGAATGCTTGCCGATGCCGCCGCGGGTGTTTTCGACCGCGACCATCTGCTTGTCGACGCCGAGCCTGCCGCGCAGGCCGGCGTCGAGCGCGGCCTTCGAAACGAAGGTCACCGACGAATTGGTCATCGCCTTGCCGTAGGCCCCGAACATCGGCCGGTAATGTATCGGCTGCGGCGTCGGGATCGAGGCGTTGGGATCGCCCATCGGGGCGGCGGCGATCATGCCGCCGATCAGCACCATGTCCGGCTTGACGCCGAAAAAGGCCGGATTCCACAGCACGAGGTCGGCGCGTTTTCCCACCGCCACCGAGCCGATGTCCTTCGACAGGCCATGCGCGATGGCCGGATTGATGGTGTATTTGGCGATGTAGCGGCGGACGCGGAAATTGTCGTTGTCGCCGGTCTCCTGCGGCAGCGAACCGCGCTGGCGCTTCATCTTGTCGGCGGTCTGCCAGCAGCGGATCGCCACTTCGCCGACACGGCCCATGGCCTGGCTGTCCGACGAGATGATCGAGAAGGCGCCGATGTCGTGCAGAATGTCTTCGGCGGCGATGGTTTCCTTGCGGATGCGGCTTTCGGCAAAGGCGATATCTTCGGGGATCGACGGCGACAGATGGTGACAGACCATCAGCATGTCGAGGTGTTCGGCCAGCGTGTTGATCGTGTAGGGGCGGGTCGGGTTGGTCGAGGACGGAATGACGTTAGGCAGGCCGCAGACCTTGATGATATCAGGCGCGTGGCCGCCGCCGGCGCCTTCGGTGTGGAAGGCATGGATGGTGCGGCCCTTGATCGCCGCGACCGTGTTTTCGACGAAGCCGGACTCGTTCAGCGTGTCGGTGTGGATCATCACCTGCACGTCGTAATCGTCGGCGACCGACAGGCAGCAGTCGATTGCAGCCGGCGTCGTGCCCCAGTCCTCGTGCAGCTTCAGCGAGCAGGCGCCGGCGAGCACCATCTCCTCGAGCGCGGCAGGCAGCGACGCGTTGCCCTTGCCCGACAGGCCGATATTCATCGGGAAGGCGTCGAAAGACTGGATCATGCGCGCCAGGTGCCACGGCCCAGGCGTGCAGGTGGTGGCCAGCGTGCCGTGCGCCGGGCCGGTGCCGCCGCCGAGCATGGTGGTGATGCCCGACATCAGCGCTTCCTCGATCTGCTGCGGGCAGATGAAGTGGATATGCGCGTCGAAGCCGCCGGCGGTCAGGATCTTGCCCTCGCCGGCGATGATCTCGGTGCCGGGACCGATGATGATGGTGACGCCGCCTTGGGTATCCGGATTGCCGGCCTTGCCGATCGCGGCGATACGGCCGTCCCTGAGGCCGATATCTGCCTTGACGATACCGGCGGTGGCATCGACGACCAACGCATTGGTGATGACGGTGTCGACCGCGCCTTGCGCGCGCGACACCTGGCTCTGGCCCATGCCGTCGCGGATGACCTTGCCGCCGCCGAACTTCACCTCCTCGCCGTGAAGAGTGAGATCCCTTTCGACCTCGATGAACAGCTCGGTGTCGGCGAGCCGGACCTTGTCGCCGACGGTCGGGCCGTACATCTGCGCATAGGCGGCGCGGGTGATTTTAGCCATCAGCAATTGCTCCCGAAATACAGCCCGAAAATACCGCTTGTCGAAGCCAGGCCCCACATTGCCGCCATCCTATGGTCACGCAATGACCCGCTGAGCGACACTTTCCGATCCCATTTAGCGTTTGAGGTGGCCGGGCCACCCCAAAACGACCATTTGCCAATCGATGGAAAGGAACATCCATGCGCAAAACGACCCTTCTGGCAGCCGCCGCCACGCTGGTGCTCGCAACCGCCGCCAGCGCCCAGCAACAGCCTGCGCAGCAGCCCAGTCCGGCGCCGGCTGCGCCTGCTCCTGCCGCGCCCGGGGCGCAGCCGCAGGCGCCCACCATCCAGGCGATCAACGTCGTCGATATCAAGGATCTGCCCGCGGACACTCAAGCCAAGGTCAACGAGGTGATCGCCAAGCGCAGCGATGCCGACCTGCAGAAACTGCGCGGCTCGATCGACGCGACACCGCAGGTCAAATCCGCGCTCGAAGCCAAGGGGCTCACCTCGGCGCAGGTGATCGCCGCCAGCATGAGCACCAATGGCGCGCTGACGCTGATCACCAAGAAAGCGAGCTGACGAGACGATGCGGCGGGCCGGCGCTCGGCCAGCCCGCCGCATCGCGAAGGGAACCTTCACGGGGGACGTTACGTTTCGGTCCTGTCGCCCTGACACGAGCCTCGAAAAGGACCCTGAGAACGAGCGATGGCGACCACCACCTTCTCCGACACCAGATGGCTGCATGGGATTGCCGCGACCGCGTTTCTGGCAGCCAGCATTCCGCACGCCGCGCTGAACGCGCAGAGCCTCGATAGCGCCGAGACCGTCAACCGGATCGTCGGCTCGGAGGTCGGCCAGGAAGAGACCCAGACAAATGCGGAAGCCGGCAAGGTCAGTTCGGCGATCGACCGCACGCGTGAAAACATCGCCGCCGTGCGCAAGACATCCAAGCTCGACAAGGTCGATATCGTGTTTCTTACCGATGCCGCGCGCACCGAAGGCGGCCCGCCGCCGGCGATCGAAAACAAGGTCAGGCAACATCGGGACGACATCGCCGAGCTGCGCAAGGAGATCGAGGCGAACGCATTGCTGTTCAACGCCATCGATTCGCGGCGAGTGCAAACCGAGGACGTTCTGGCGGTGGAATTCGACGATCCGGGAAAGGTCGTCATCTATGCGGCGGCCAAGCCGCCCGGCTGAGCCGAAACTGCTCGACGCCTTCGATCTCACAGCGCGCCCATGATCTTCTGCTGAAATCCGTAGACCTCGCGCTTGCCGCCGAACGGCACCAGGGTAACGTCGCGCTCTTGGCCGGGCTCGAAACGCATGGCGGTGCCGGCAGCGATGTCGAGGCGCATGCCGCGGGCCTTGTCGCGATCGAATCTCAGTCCCTCATTGGTCTCGAAGAAATGATAATGGCTGCCTACCTGGATCGGCCGGTCGCCGCTGTTGGCTACCTTCAAGGTGACCGTCGCCAGACCCTTGTTCAGTTCGATCTCGCCGCTTGCCGTGATGATTTCACCTGGGATCATTGATTGCCTTCCGTTTCACGGTCGCAGGATCAGGCGGCCTTGCGGGCCGGACCACAGCCTTCTGCCTTGAGGACGCGCTTGGTGGAGGCCGGATATTTCGTCAGCAGCGCTGCCGGACGGATCGGGCGGGCCGAGAAGTTGCCGCCGCAATTCGGACAGGCGCCGCCGAGCACGTTTTGTGCGCAGTCGGCGCAAAAGGTGCATTCGAAGGTGCAGATCACCGCATCCGTCGCATCGGGCGGCAGATCCTTGTCGCAGCACTCGCAGTTGGGACGCAGCTCAAGCATTTTCCTCTCCTTGGCGGTGTTATCTGATCGGCTCGTGCACGGTCACCAGCTTGGTGCCGTCTGGAAACGTCGCCTCGACCTGCACATCGTGGATCATTTCTGCAATGCCTTCCATCACCTGGGCCCGGGTGACGACATGGGCGCCGGCCTCCATCAGCTCGGCGACCGCGCGGCCGTCGCGGGCACCCTCGACGACGAAATCGGTGATCAGCGCGATCGCTTCCGGATGATTGAGCTTGACGCCGCGTTCGAGCCGCTTGCGGGCCACGATCGCCGCCATGGCGATCAGCAGCTTGTCTTTCTCCCTCGGCGTCAGATTCATGCTTTTTCCTGCGGTGACACAATCGAAATCAGAGTGACCATAATTTGGGCAGGCCCGCCCGTCCGTTGAGCAATTCGACAAGCGGCACCAGCCGCTTGCGGAGCTGGTAGCCGTCCTCAGCGAACAGCCTCGCAAGAAGCTTGCCAGATTTCCGCACGCTCCAGAAACTGACGCCGCCCTGGCCGCCGACTATGCCCCGGGCCGGCTCGAGCAAAGCCTCTGCCCGTGGCGATACCATCAGCAGCGTCGCCACGGCGACGGCACCGCCGGCCGCTGCGGGACGGTTCAAGGTCGCCGCAATGTCCGGGCCGATGCGGAACTCCTCTGCATGGACCAGCGCCGCGTCCTGGCGGACGCGCCAGCGGTCGTGGAAATGGCCTTGCGAAGCCCGTTCACCCATGGCCAGGCGGCCGAAGACGGTAGCCTCCAGGATCAGCGCCTCGGCTCCGGTGGCAAGCTCCACGTCAAGGCTGCGGGCAAAGGCCGAGCGGTCGAAGACGATGGTTTCCTGTGGCAGCCAGGCAATGTGGCCGTCTTCTCCGACGGTCAGCTGCACCCGCACTTCGGCGCGGTCGGATGCGGCGCGATAGATTTTCTCGCAGGCCTGCGTTGTTATGGTTGCGGAGGCGCCGGCACCGACATCGACCTCCCAGGCGAGACGGTCGCCACCGGTCAGCCCACCGGCGGTGTTGATCAGGACGGCTTCGAGCGGATCGGCCGAGACCGCCGGCATGCGGATCTTGGCCGAACCGTCCTGGTACAGACGCCGAAGACGCGTGCGGCCTCCGTTCCAGTCGCAGCCAAGCCGCGCGACGCCGGCAACACGCTGGGCCGGCGGCACTGAAGTCAAGCTATATGCGATCGTATCCACGACACCAACGTTAAGCACTGCGGCGGCTTTGTCGATATATAGCTTGTTGCTTGACAGCGTTTCGGTTTCTATAGAGGGAGCCACCTTGGTACGGTCACCGGCGCCTGGCGGGGGTAAAAGGCGACGATGACGACGTAATCGAGGACAAAAGGGGCGCTGATCAGTTGGCGTCGGGAAACGACAGAGTTGGGGAAGAAACCGAATGGCTGACCAGCTGGCAAACGATATCATCGCCAAGATCAAGGCTCATGCCGAGCCGGGCGGCGAGGAAATCACCACCAGTACCGAACTGACCGCCCTTGGCATCCATTCGCTGGAACTGACGGAGATCATCTTCGATCTCGAGGAAGAGTATGGCATCGAAATCGAGATGAACACTGTCGATGCCTGGAGCAATCTGAAGAATGTCGGCGACATGGTCGAGGCGGTTCGCGCGCTGATCGCGAAAAAAGCCTGACTGAATGCACAAGCGCGTCGTCATCACGGGCATCGGCGGATTATGCGGGCTCGGCACCAATGCATCGGCAATCTGGAATGAAATGCGCGCCGGCCGTTCGGCAATCGGCGCGATCGACAATCCGCTGCTGCATGATCTGAAGGTCAAGGTCGGCTGCGAAATCAAGGCGCTTCCCGAGCACGGCA
Source organism: Mesorhizobium sp. M0185 (assembly GCF_040322175.1). NCBI lineage: Bacteria > Pseudomonadati > Pseudomonadota > Alphaproteobacteria > Hyphomicrobiales > Phyllobacteriaceae > Mesorhizobium > Mesorhizobium sp. M0185. The sequence goes on from NZ_JAMYSY010000015.1 coordinate 33,443, forward strand.
TCGACCGCAAGCAGGTCGTGTCGATGGACCGCTTCAGCCTTCTGGCGACGATCGCCGCGCGGGAGGCGGCACAGCAGGCGGGATTGAACCCGCACGCGGCCAACACCTACCGGATGGGCACCATCGTCGGCGTCGGCGTCTGCGGCTGGGAGGCAATCGAAGAGAACTATCGCGCCATCCTGCTCGAAGGCAAGAACCGCGCCGGCATCTTCACCGTCCCGAAAGTAATGCCGGGCGCAGCAGCCGGCCATGTCAGCATGAATCTTGGTCTGCGCGGGCCGGTGTTCGGCATCACCTCTGCCTGCTCGTCATCCAACCACGCCATTGCCTCGGCGGTCGATCAGATCAGGCTCGGCCGCGCCGACGTCATGGTCGCCGGCGGCACCGATGCGCCGCTGGTCTGGGGCATCCTCAAGGGCTGGGAGGCCCTGCGGGTACTGTCGCCGGACACCTGCCGGCCGTTTTCGGCCGACCGCCAGGGGCTCGTGCTCGGCGAAGGCGCCGGCATGGTGGTGCTGGAAACATATGAGCATGCCATGGCGCGCGGCGCCGCCATCCTTGCTGAAATCGCCGGCGTCGGCCTTTCCGCCGACGCCTCCGATATCGTCGCGCCAACCATCGAAGGGCCTGAGGCGGCGATGCGCTTCTGCCTCGTCGATGCCGGGCTCAATCCCGAGGACGTCGACTATCTCAACGCGCATGGCACCGGCACCAAGGCCAACGATCAGATCGAGACGGCGGCGATCAAACGCGTGTTCGGCGGCCATGCCTACAAGCTTTCGGTGTCCTCGACCAAATCGATGCACGCCCACTGCCTCGGCGCCTCCGGCGCGCTGGAAATGATCGCCTGCGTGATGGCGATCCGCGAAGGCATCGTGCCGCCGACCGCCAATTATCGGGAAGCCGACGCCGACTGCGATCTCGACATCACGCCGAACGTGGCGCGCGAACGCACCGTGCGCACCGCGATCAGCAACAGCTTCGCCTTCGGCGGCACCAATGCGGTGCTGGCGGTCAAGGCCGTGTGACCGCACCCCTTGCGGGTCCTTCACCGGGGCCGGCGAAACTTTCCATGCGCATATTGATCGCGCCAGGCGTCGCGCCTAACTCTCTGCGACCCGCCATGACCGTGCCGCTCGGCGCGGTCCCCTACCAGGAGTTTCGATGACCGATCTGTCCGCGTTTCCGATTGCCAGGCGCTGGCCGGCGAGCCACCCCGACCGCATCCAGCTTTATTCGTTTCCGACGCCGAACGGGGTGAAGATATCGATCGCGCTGGAGGAACTTGGCCTGCCTTACGAGCCGCATGCCGTCGATATCGGCAAGAACGAGAGCTGGACCCCGGAATTCCTGTCTTTGAACCCGAACGGCAAGATACCGGCGATGATCGATCCGGACGGCCCGGGCGGCAAGCCGATCGGCTTGTTCGAATCCGGTGCCATCCTGCTTTACCTCAGCGACAAGACCGGCAAGCTGGTCCCGGCAGACGCGACGCTGCGTTATGAGACGATCCAGTGGGTGTTCTTCCAGATGGCTTCGATCGGGCCGATGTTCGGCCAAGTCGGATTCTTCCACAAATTCGCTGGGCGCGAAATCGCCGACAAGCGCCCGCTGGAACGTTATCGCGACGAGTCGCGACGGCTGATCGGCGTCCTCGAAACGAGGCTCAAGGGCCGCAGCTGGATCATGGGCGACGATTACACCATCGCCGATATTTCGATGCTTGGGTGGGTGCGCAATCTGATCGGCTTCTACGAGGCGCGGGAACTCGTCGGTTTCGACGATTTCCCCAGCGTGGGCGCATGGCTGGAGCGTGGCCTCGCCCGACCGGCGGTGCAGAGGGGCCTCACCATTCCGGCCAGAAACTGATCTTACGTCGATTCCGCTCGGCTATTTTGCCTTGGTCCGGGGCTTTGAGCCGCCCTTGCCGACTACGGAAGCAGCAAGCGACGCCGCACCTTTGGCGGTGGCAAGCACGGCACCGGCGGCGACATTGGCCGTTGCTTTAACAGTGCGCATTGCGCTGCCTGCGATCGATCCTCTGCTGCTTGCCGATCTTTTGGGCTTGGGTGCAGCGGCTTTGGTCGCGGCAGGCATCACCTTTTTCGGCGCCGCCTTGCCAAAGCTGGGCTTTGCCGCATCCTTGGAGCGGGCCGCCGCTGCCGGGCCGGCGCTGGTTTTCACTCGAGTGGTTTTTGATCGTGTTGCCCTGCCCTTGGCGGGCGCAGGCTTTCTTGCCATGGTTTCCATCGAACGGTTCCCTCATGGGCACAATTGCCGTGTCCGGGATAACGGCCTGAAACTGTCAAGGTTCCGGCCGGGCGGTTCCTTGCAAGTCAGGCCAGGTCGCCGACCACCAGGTCGGCGGGCCGCCGACGGGCAAGCACGCGGTCGATGTTCGGCATGTCGTTGGAAGCAATCCAGGCGCGCGCGTCCTCGTCGGAGCGGCCGTGCTCGTGCCATCGCTCCAGCAGTCGGCGCTCGAGCTCGGCGCGCGGCACATCGACGAAGATCGAGAAGTCGAACAGCGGCGCCAGCCGCGACCAAGGTTCTTCGTTGAGCAGCAGATAATTGCCTTCGACCAGGATGAATTTGGTGTCGGCGGCGATGATCGCAGCGGCGGCGCGCGACAGCTCCATGCTGCGGTCGAAGACCGGGATGGCGATATCCGGCTCGCCGGCGCGGATGCGCTTCAGCAGCGCTTCGAACCCGGCAAAATCAAAGGTTTCCGGAGCACCTTTTCGCGCGCGAAGGCCGCGTCGATCGAGAACGACGTCATCGTAATGGAAGCCATCCATCGGCACGACTTCCGCCGTGCCTTCCGGCAGCAGGTCGTGCAAGCCTGTCGACAATGTCGACTTGCCGGCGCCGGGCGGACCGGCAATGGCAACGATGAAGCGCGGCGCCTTGCCGGCGCGCTTGAAAATGGCAGCAGCGATATGGGCGATTTCTGACATTGGCCCCCTTACCGTGGTTCTGGCGCATTTTGGCGGCAGTTTTCGAAAATTTCAAACGCCGGATTGTGCCAAGCCTTCAATCGGGCCTGGATTGACCGATCCGCAGGAAATCGCTGTCGAAGGCGATGTCGCGCACGGCACCGTCAGCCGCCAGGATGCGCATGTGGCCCGGCGAGGTCGTGACGTCGTGCGGCGGCTCGCCGGATGGCCACGGCAGTGCGCCGATGACATGGCGGAACGAAAAGCGGCGCCCTTCGGAAAGGGCAAAGGCGGTCGCCACGCCTTCGCGCTTCAGCCAATTGTCGCCGAGCGATGCGGCGTGGCCGACGGCCGTGCGGCCGTCCTCGATGCCGAGCACGCCGCGGTGGCGGCCACTCCATGGCGCATAATCGCGCCCGCCATTGCTGACCCACAGCATGGTGACCGGCAGTTCGGCCGGGTTCTTCAGCACCAGCACGAGATCGGCTTCCGCCTGGCGCGCCAGCGCCGTCCAGCCCGGCCCGCCATGATCGGCCTCGACCAGCGTCACGAAGTCCTCACGCAGCTGGTCCATGCGATAGGTGGTCAGGTCAATCGTGCCGCCGTTGGCGACGGGAAAGCGCGTCAGGTCGGCGGTTCGCGCCGGGTAGGCGAGCAACGAGCGGCCGCGGGCCGGATCGGGCTCCGGCGCCTCACTCGGCGTTGCGGCAAGGCGCTTGGGCGAGAAGGCCAGCCTGCCGCCGGCCGTCATCACCGTCATCGGGTGGTGGGCGACGGGAATGGCGCCGGCGCCGCCGGAAAAGACGTGCTCCTGATAGAGAAAGGGATGATCGTCGCGCAAGGTCAGGATCTTGTCGACGGTTGCGCCCATGACCGGGCGCTGCAAGCGGAAGACGGCGCGCCAGCCGTCGGCCGTTGCCGCGCTGTCGACCACGTCCCAGCGGCTATTTGCCGGCCAGCCATGCAAAGGTGCCGCTTCGACGTCGCTGATCGAGAACGGCGCGCAGAGGAAATCGCCGGACAGGTGGACCGTCCCTTCAGGCAGGTCTTTCGGCAGCATCTCGCGCGGCTCGCCGACCCAGGGTGCGCGATGCAGCGGCTTCAGCCGGCGGCCATCGATATCGACCGTCATGTCGGCGAGATGGCCGACGGCAAGATCGACCGATACCGAAATGCCCTTCGCCGTGATCGTGACCGTATCCATGTGCACCTACCGATTCAGCCCGATTCTGCCAGCCCGATTCTGGCGGCCCGATTCTGTCGGCGCCAGCAAAGCCCACTCGCCGCCGGTTGCGCAAGCGCGGTGGCCGGCAATTCACATCAGGCGGCGCCACGTCGGCCTGTGGACAGGGCACCGTTCGAGGGCCAGACCGATATTAACCAAATGGACTGTGCCTTTGCGTTAAGATAGCTTCGCCTCGTCTCAGAAACTGCCTGCCTTCGGAACTGACTTGTCCGCCTTCCGGTTCTTTTCGTCCATCCACAAATGCGTCGCTGTGCTGGCGCTGCTGCTGTTTGCTGCCGGCTGCACGACTGTCACGCCGCCCGACAGCGTGCTGGCGGTACCGGCGCCGCCGCAGAAATATGCCGCCATGGTCATCGATGCCGGCACCGGCAAGACGCTGTTCGAGGTCAACTCGACGGCGCCGCGCTATCCGGCGTCGCTGACCAAGATGATGACGCTCTACCTCCTGTTCGAGGCGCTGGACCAGGGCCGCATCAGCAAGGAGACGCAAATTCCGGTGTCGGACAACGCCGCCCGGCAGCCGCCGACCAAGCTGCGGTTCAGGCGCGGCGAGACCATCGACGTCGATTCGGCGATCCGCGCCATCATCGTCAAATCGGCCAATGACGTGGCGGTCGCCGTTGCCGAATATCTCGGCGGCAGCGAAGAGGCGTTCGCCGGCATGATGACCGCCAAGGCGCGCCAGATCGGCATGAGCAGCACCGTGTTCCGCAACGCCTCGGGCCTGCCGGACGGCGACCAGCACACCAGCGCGCGCGACATGGCGGTGCTCGGCATGGCGCTGCACGCCCGCTTCCCGCAGCATTTCCACTATTTCTCCGAAAGCGACTTCATGTTCCGCGGCAGGCTGGTGCGCGGCCACAACGACATGCTCGGCCGGGTGCGCGGGGTCGACGGCATCAAGACCGGCTACATCAGGGCTTCGGGCTTCAATATCGTCACCTCCTATAATGCGGACGGGCACAGGCTGATCATCGTGGTGATGGGCGCCGACAGCGCGCGCCAGCGCAACGACCACGTCGAGGCGCTGATCCAGCGCAGCCTGTTGCCGACCTCCGAGGCAAAGACGCGGCTGCTGTATGCCGAGGAGCAGTGACAGTTGAAGTCCGAGTGTTGACCGCGTGCGGGTTCAGGCGACAAACGCAGAGCCGCCGTTTTGCGCGACACTGCTGAGATACTTTGCCGGCGGCTTGCCAAGCGCTTTCTTGAACATGGTGATGAAGGCGGTGACCGATTCGTAACCGAGATCGGCCGAAATCTGCTGCACGCTGGCGCCGGAGGCCAGTTCGCGCATTGCGACGATCAGGTGCAGTTGCTGGCGCCAGCGCCCGAAGGTCAGCCCTGTCTCTTTCACCACGAGACGTGCGAGACTGCTCTCGCTGAGCGCGGCGCGACTGGCCCATTCCGCCAGGGTGCTGCGATCGGCAGGATCTTGCGCCAACGCCGCGGCGATGCGCCTCAAGCGCGGCTCGGACGAGATCGGCAAATGTAGCTGCTGGACAGGCATGCGCGGCAGTTCGGTGAGCAGAGCCCTGGTCAGGAGCTCGCCCCTGGCGTCATCGTCCTCAACGCGATCCGTCAGCTCGATGATGAGCTCGCGCAGCAACGGCGTGATCGAAAGCGTGCAGCACCGGTCCGGCAGGTCGGTAGCTCCCGGTTCGATATAGACGAAGAAAATCCGGGCGTTGGCGGTCGCGATATTGCTGTGCTGCATGCCACCCGGAATCCACACCGCGCAATGCGGCGGCACCATCCACAGGCCGCTGGGGACGCGACATGTGACGCCGCCGCCCAGCGCGAAGACAAGTTGCCCCTTGCGGTGGTGGTGGTCCGGCACCTCCGCCCTGGTCTCGGGAACGTCAACGCGCACGGCGATTGCCGGGGCGAGGACGTCATCCGGATCGAAAGGCCAGGGGTAGCGGAGAGGCTGTCTCATGTTGACTGATTTTAGCGATCGACTGCCAAGATATCTAAATTACTCAAACAGGAAAGTCGATAGTTTAGGGATGAGTAACTCAGAAGCCGACAGGCGGGCTTCCATTTAGTCATGCCCTGCTTGCGTTCTGAACGTCGGACCAACAAGCCCGGCGCACGAAAACAGGCTGGCGTCCGCCATGCAGCAAGAAGGGACGATACCAATGCTCGCCTTGGTCACATCTTCCGACAGCGCCACCGGGTTGCGGCTCGCCGAGTTTGGTGAGCCCGAGCCCGCCCCGCATGAGGCGCTGGTCTCGGTCCGGGCAGTCTCGCTGAACCGCGGCGAACTGCGCCTGCTCAACATCCGTCCGAACGGCTGGGTGCCTGGCCAGGACGTCGCCGGAATTGTCGAGCGCGCCGCGGCCGACGGCTCCGGGCCGGCCGTCGGCGCCCGGGTTGCGGCTCTGGTCGACGAGGCCGGGTGGGCCGAACGGGTCGCCGTTCCGACCGACCACCTCGCCGTCCTGCCGGACGACGTCAGCTTCGTCTCCGCCGCCACTGTTCCGGTCGCGGGCACGACCGCGCTGCGGACCCTGCGCCTCGGCGGCGACCTGGCCGGCCAGCGGGTCCTGATTACCGGCGCAAGCGGCGCCGTCGGCCGTTTCCAGATCCAGATCGCCCGCCAGCAGGGCGCGTCGGTGGCGGCGGTCGCCGCCCCCCGGCATGCCGACGATCTCCGCGGCCTCGGAGCCGAGCGGGTCGTCGAAACGATCGAGCTGGCCGAAGGACTGTTCTCGCTGATCACCGAATCGGTGGGCGGCGATAGCCTCGCCCACGCGATCGAACGGATCGCGCCCGGCGGGACCGTCGTCATGTTCGGCTCTAGCAGCGGCGAACTCACGCCCATCGGCTTCCGCCAGTTCGTTCCGGGGCACGAAGGCGCGCGGCTGCAGACCTTCGCCTACTACGCTTCCGGTCCGGAGGTTGGCGCCGACATCGCCTCGCTGCTCGCGCTGATCGCAGCCGGCCGGCTCGAAACGCGCGTGGTCCTGACCGTGCCGTGGCGGGACGTCGGCCTAGCCCTCGACGCGCTGCGGCAGCGCAGCATCAGCGGCAAGGCGGTGCTTACCGTGACCGAATGAGCAGGCGGTGGCGCCGGACGGGACGGTGTCTGTCTCCCCCGGGCTGCAACGGCAACTTGAGCCCGCTGGCGATTGCCCGTTGAAGCCGGCGCCTGCTTCCGCTAAGAAGCCGTGGCTGGCCGGTTTACCGGCTGGTTCGTTTTTGGGATCACCGATCCTGAAGGCACCCGTAGCTCAGCTGGATAGAGCGCTGCCCTCCGAAGGCAGAGGTCACAGGTTCGAATCCTGTCGGGTGCGCCAGTCGCTCAATTCAGAAGTCGAGATCTGCACCGGCTGGCCATTCCAGCCCTCGGGCTCGATTTTGACACGGCGCTCGACGAGACGGTCGCCGACCGTCGCGAGAACCTGGCCACGTATTGTTTCCTTGAGCTCAGCGCCATTCAGCGAAATTCTGACTTGTCTCGTGCGTCCTTGCTCCATTTCCCGGCGGATGATCCTCTCAGCGTCTGCGGCGAGAATTAAAGCGATGGCGCTCGCTACATCATCGAGAAGGCCCCAAACCTGTGATCGCACTCGAAGGAGTTGAAGCGCTTCAAAGCTCGCGATGAGCTGCACCTCGTCACCGACTATTATCTCGCGGCAGAGGACAAGGCTGAGGCCGCCCCACCAGCTTTGTTTGAAAATCGCAACTTTGGCGCGGCCATCAAGTCCGACGTGCTGAAGTCTCTTCGGCGTCCATTCGATTTTGAACAGGCAATGACCGTCTCCGACGACTCTCAAACCTTCTGGGTAGCTAGCGAAGAGTCCATGCGCAGCGTCATTCCAACTCCCGAAAATGTGATAAGGACTGATCGTGCCCCACGGCTGGTGATTTGCGGCCCATCGGCCGTCCATCGGTCGCAAGGGTGCGGGCGCGAGATCAGGGAGTGGGCGTGGAGGATCGATTTCCTTGCTTCTTCCTGGCGAATTCGGATGACGAGCCAAGATATTATCATCGACACGCCCTCCACGTTCACGATCGAAAATCAGGCGGCACGGCACCCCGAGCTGCTGCAGGTCAGAAATGCCGACACGCACGCCGGCGAAAAGGGGGTGCCGGCGTTTGCCGAACAACGCTCGTTCGATCAGCCAATTTTCTTCATTCCACAAGACCCGGGGCACGTCCTTGTGAGCTAAGAGAAGGCGCTTGACGTGTGCCTTCATGGCATTCCAGTCTGCGTCAAAGGGTGGTCGCCTACTGGTAGTAAGAGCTATGTCAATGTCCCCGACAGTTTCCTCAGCCCGCATCGTGCTGCCGAAAAGCCAGACTTGATCGATGAAGCTCGCGCCATTGGTATCTGCATTTAGCGCTGCCGCGCGATCAAGCAGTTCGTCGATAAGCTTCAGTGCACGCGAAAGGGCCGCTCGCTTCGTTGCCTTAGCGTCGGCAATTGCTTCGCCCGCTGCGGACAGTTCGTACCGACTTTCCTTTTCCACGATCAGGCCACGATCAAGGCACTCCTCGAAAACGACGGCTCCGTTGCGGGAATTACCAAAGAGGCTCTTCAACTCCACAAAACTGTTCGGCGAGCGAGTTCGGCGGAAAGCACGGAGAGCCTCCTTGAAAAGGGTAACTCGATACCCCGCAATTTTCAGCCCTTGTGGTAGTGTAACGCCCATAGCGTACGACAGTAGACATCGATAGACATCAAGTCACCACTCTGCTGGTTCATTCTTCATCTTCCCGTTCTCCAGGCGAAGTCAGCGGTGTCGGATGACAATCAGAACGAAAAACAATCCCATGGAATTCCCCGTTCCGCCGGGCGCTAAGATGGTCATGCATTTGTCTATCAGGTCCGGTGGCCGTTTCGTAATGTGGCGAAGATGCCCGATTCGGGGCGCATCATGCTCTAGCTCGTGACGTAGAACGAACGAAAAGCAATCACGAAAGGCGGGACAATCCCAGCGAACAGTTGACCTCACCTCAATAAATGATTCCATGAGTTACTACTATGATCCGAATCGCGAGCGGAGAGAAAGAATGACGGACATCTCCTACGCAGAAGCAGCCGAAAGCGAAGCCGCCCTCGCAACAACAAGGATTGACGTTAAATCGGTTTCGATTGCACTCAAGCCATTGCTTATCGATAGCCTCGCTCTTGCCAAAGCCTACAAGACACGCAGATCCCCTATTGTAAAAAAGACAGTACACATCGCGGACACTGACGACGCGGAGGCCAAGGGCTGGAAAGTTCTCAGACGTCAGAAGCGTGTGACGGTCGTCCAAAAGGCTAAATCCATAGCCGCAAGTTTGGAGGACCGTGTCTGGTGTCTGTGCAGAGATATGGGTTACTCCGTCCTGAACGGTGGAGCTTTCAAAATCTCGTATTCGCGAACCGACGGCTCGACGGGTACCAAACAGATTGACGTTTTCGCGAAAGATTCCGAGACGGCGCTTGTCTTTGAATGCAAGTCGAAGGAGGTCCGTGGCAGGAAGTCACTGCAGAAGGACCTGCATGAGACCGCGTTCTTAAAAAAGTCCGTCGCAAATGCCATTCGGTCCCATTTTGGCGAAGGGTATAATCCAAAAATTGTATGGATCTATGTCACTGACAATATAGTGTGGACAGAGCCGGACGTCGCGCGAGCTTCTGGAGAAGGAATACGCATAATAACCGAAAACGAGCTTCAGTATTTTGAAGCTTTTATTAAGCACGTCGGCTCTGCAGGAAAATATCAGTTCTTGGCCGAGTTCCTCAAGGGCCAAGAGATTCCTGCCTTAAGCGGATACAAGGTCCCCGCCGTCAAGGGACGACTTGGAACAGAAAACTTTTACTCGTTTACTATTCCAGCTGGCCATCTTCTTAAGATCGCATTTGTCAACCATCATGCTTTAAACAACCCCGACGGCACTCCCGCTTACCAGCGCATGGTTGAAAAGAAGCGACTTCAAAGCATCGGAAAATTTATCACTGACGGTGGTTATTTTCCTACAAACATCCTTATTAACTTCACCGATCCATGTGTTTTTGAGCCTCTCTCTAAATCCGACAACACAATAGAGGGCCTAAAATTTGGCCATTTGGTTCTGCCAAACAAGTTCAAAAGCGCTTGGGTAATTGATGGTCAGCACCGGCTGCTTGGATTCACAAACCTGCCGGAAGAATATTTGAAACAACCGCTTTTTGTTGTCGCGTTCGAGCAAATGGCCACCGTAAAGGAGGCTGAACTTTTCATAACGATAAACCACAAGCAGAAAAGCGTCCCGGCGAGCCTTTTAGTGGCCCTGCAGGCCGACCTTCAAATGGGCAGTGACGATCCCGATGAAGCGCTGTCAGCGATATCATCGTTTCTCATTCGGAAGTTGGCGCTAGATTCAACGAGCCCTTTCTATGGTCGTTTCCAAACTCCGGGTGTGCCAGCGTCTGATGCGCAAGTGCTGACGGTGCCTGAGATTCAGAAGGGTTTGAAGCGATCCCAACTCCTAGGTCGCGTCGTTAAGAAGGTTCGTCTTGGTGGATATCTTTCGGATGCCACCGATTCCAGCACTCTCGATCGGGCGAGACGAGCAATAAATAGCTATTTTAGAAGGATTGAAGATGCTGTTCCCGAAAAATGGGCGGCAGGGCGTACCGCGCATATCGTTACAAACCCTGGGATACGAGCGCATCTTTTGCTGCTTAATGAAGTACTGAGATTCCAGCATGCTGCAGGAAAGATCGATCCTGTTCTTGCATCACTCGATGAGATTGACGCCTGCGTAGCCAAATTTTGTAAGCCACTGATCGATTGGCTCAAGACCGCCGATGCGGTAGACATTGAAGCTCGATTTGCTAAGCAATACGGCGAGGGTGGCGTTCGTGACTACTTCTTTCACCTCTGCGATTTGATCACATCTGAGACGCCAACATTTGGACCCGACGAATTTCGCGATTATAAAGCAAAGTCAAACGACGAGAGGCGCGCTCAAGCAAAACTCGACGTCGAAGACATGACGAAGCTTATTTCTGGCGTCGTAGTTGAAAAATTGAAGGACATCTATGGGAAAGACGAACTTCCTTCTGGGGAGAAGAAGTACTGGGAGCTCGGAATCGCTGATAGCAAGATAAAACAAGCGGCCTATAACGCCCAGCAACAAGTTAGACCGGAAAAGCGAGCTCCGAAGGAGGCGTACTTACACCTAATAGATTTCGAGACGATTATAAAACAGAAAGGAAATTGGGAGTACTTTAAGACAATCTTCAGCATTCCACTGGGTGGCATTAATCCAAAATCAAAGGAATACCACGTTGACTGGATAAAAGAGTTCAATGACATTAGGAATGTTGCCTCACACAGTTCAATATACAGGCAACTGACGGATGACGATCTAAATTTTCTTGTTTGGTTAAAGGGCGTCCTTTACGAGCGCTGCGAAGCGGCGGAAATCCCTATCGATGAATTTTAGTGAGAATCAATCTTCGGATCGTGGGGACAAGGTAAGCCGAATGAGCTGGACATTCCAAACGGACGAAATTGTTGTCCCGTTTCTAAAATGGGCCGGCGGGAAGAGGTGGTTTTGCGAAAATCATCTTCATTTTGTCCCGGAATTTAAGGGGCGCTATATCGAGCCATTTCTCGGCAGCGCTGCTGTTTTCTTCGCGTTGCGTCCCCAGAAAGCTTTCTTAAGCGATCTGAATTTGGATTTGATAACTACCTATAGCGCGATCCGTGATGCACCTTTAGAGGTTGGCCGATTGCTGCGATACCATCACGCTCGACATAGTGACAGTCACTACTACGCTACACGGGCGGTGAAGCCGAAGCCGTCGATTGAGCTGGCAGCATGGTTCATTTACTTGAACCGAACTTGCTGGAACGGCCTATACCGGGTTAATTTGCGCAATCAGTTTAACGTTCCAATTGGTACAAAGACTGACGTAATCATGCAGACAGACGATTTTGAAAAGACGTCCGTTTCTTTGCAATCGGCCACGTTGTCTGTGACCGATTTCGAGAGCACCATTGACATGGCAGAGGCAGACGATTTCGTATTTGTTGATCCTCCATATACGGTAAAGCATAACTACAATGGGTTCATAAAATACAACGACAAGATCTTCTCTTGGGCTGATCAGATTCGGCTTCGCGACGCTGTAGTCAGGGCCGCTGGGCGCGGTGCCTCGATAATGGTGCTAAATGCCAACCACGAGTCAGTTCGCGATCTGTATTCCGGAGTTGGTGAGCAAACCACGCTGGCACGAGCAAGTGTGATAGCGGCCAGCGCCGCGAGTAGATCATCCGTGGAAGAATTGATGATATGCGCAGGCGGGCGCTAACATGTTGTGGCTTTCCAACGAGACCGGGCTCGCTCCGGTGAAATGGTAAGCGAATCTGCGGGCTAGCGTTGGGCGATTCGCACCGCAGCTCAGCAGCGTTCCCCTCCGAAGGCAGAGGTCACAGGTTCGAATCCTGTCGGGTGCGCTAAACTTGCGATTTGCCGATTTCTATTTCGGCTATTCGTAAGCCAAAGGTCGAATCCAGCCCTGCCCCCTCACGACGGTCATCTTCGATCCCGCCGATCGCCTTGGAACTCAATCGGCCTCGAACGACTTCTTCGTGAGATAGATCGAAGGAGCGCCCCGTGCCCGCACCACCCGAAATGGATTTCGTCCTCGAAAAGCTGCCTTTGAGGATCGGCGCCTATATCCCCGACGACTTGCTGGAGGACTGGTTTGCGCCGGGAACCGGCATGAACCCGGTCAGCAAGGAAGCACTTGCCGCCGCCAAGACTTACGGCTGGCGCTTCGAATGCGAGTTCAAGCACTACCCCAACCGCAAGGAAGGCGTGTTCTGGAAGTGGGTGCCGGCGATCTGACCGGCGCTGGACGGTTCATCGTTCCGCGGAAACGCAGAACCGGTCTATCTTATTGTTTGACGCAAATACCGGACGGAAAACCGCTTCACACTTTTCCTGGAATTGCTCAGCCTCCGCCTATCGGCGTCGTCACCTTGCCGGTTCCGCCGCATTCGGGGCAGGTGCGGCCGTCGATCATGCCTGACCCTGCACAGCGGCGGCAAATATTCTCGCCAGCGCCTGGAGTGCCTGCGGGGACTTCGTCCGTGTTGGTCTGACCGGCTTGCCGGGGGTTGCCCTGCAGCTTGTTTCTCAGCCGGGCGACCCAGCGTTCGTCGACCTCGAGCGGCCTGCTGCTGTCGTCCGGCAGGCCTTCGCCGGATTGGCCGATGGTTTCATTGCGCGGCCGGTCGTTCGCGCCTGTCGTGATCTTCTGAGCCATTGCGTTTGCCTTTACGCCTTGCAATTTTCGAACGCCTCAGCTCCGCAGAGGTTCCGGTTCGACCGGCAGCCTTTCAGCCGGGTTTTCGCCGCACATTATCTATCCTGAACCCGGATTTCGGCCGCGCCGGCATGCGGGCAAGCGAGACGGTCATATCCTGATCAGGCACCTGGTAGGCCATCGACCGCGTCAGCAGGCGAACCGCTTCCATGATCAGCGCGACGGTGACGGCTTCTCCGGGGCAGCGATGGGTAGCCGCCGGATCTCCGCCGCCATGCGGGATGAAGTCGAAGCCGTGGGTTTTCCAGCTCAAGCCGCGCTCCGGGATAAACCGGGCCGGCTCCACAAACAGGCGGCGATCGTGGTTGGTGCCGTGCAGGTCGAGCAGAACCCAGTCGCCTTTGCCGAAGCGGTAGCCCTTCCATTCGAAGGGGTGGCGGGCGCGGCCGCCGATGAACGGGAAGAACGGATAGAGCCGGCGAACCTCCTCGGCGAAGGCTTCCAGCCCGTCGTCATCGCCGGCGGCGAACTTATCGTACCATTGGCGGTGCTGGTGAAGCGCCAGCGCCGCAAACATGATGAAGCGGCCGATGGCGACAACCGGCCGGATGATGTTGATGATCTCGACCGCGGCACTGGCAAGATCGAGCGGCATTCCCTCGGCATCGACATGTTCGCTGACCAGGCGGACCGGGCTGTTTGCCGGCAAATCAAGCGCGCCGCTTCGAACGCGCCGTACAAGCTCGCCGATAGTGCGTTCGGTCCGGCGGCGCCGCCACAGCGCCAGCATGGTCGACGGCCCGACGCCGCCGGCGTTCTCGACCATGCCGCTGAGCCCGCGGCAGAGTTCGGCGCGATCCTTGTCGGCGGGGATGCCGGCCCAATCCGCTGCCGCCTGGGTCAGGACGAGGTTTACGGCGTCGAACAGGACGATCTCGTCACGCCGCTGCCAGTCTTCCAGCTGGTCGAGCCAGGCGCGACGGAAGGTTGCGCGGAGCCGCTCGATCTGGTCACCATCCAACAGGATCGACAGGAAAAGCGCCTTGCGGCGGCGGTGAGCGGCGCCGTCGAGCGCCTGGACGCTGCCCTTGTCCTGTAGCAGCCGCAGCGTGGTCTGCGGCATCGCACCAATTCGGGTGAAGTGGTCGCCGCCATAAAACATCTCGGCAGCCTCGGCACCGCGGACGCAGATTGCCGGCCGCAGCATCAGGCGCGTGGCAATGATGTCGGTGTTCATGCGCCGGCAGCGGGCCGAAATGAAGTCATAGCCTTCGCGCAGCAGGGCCAAGGTGCTATCGAACGCGGCGCGCGGAATGGGTTTTGCGGCATGATTGCCGCCGTCGGCATCGATCAGTTCACGTCTGTTCATGGCGTGCTCCCTGGCGTTGAAACTCCTCAACGCACGGCCGGCACTTTCGATCACTCGATTTTTTGACGGCTTTGCCGCGCCGCCCTTCGGCCGCGGCCGGCAAGGATGGTGGTCAGCGTGACCGGACGAAAATCCCAGCTGTCGACGCCGACGTCATACTGGCGCGTGACCGGGGTCAGCCTGCCGTGGGAATGGCCATGCAGGTCGATCGATTTCCTGCCGATCTGGTTCCAGGTGCGAAAAGGGTAGTGGCAAAGGATCAGCAGACTGCCGTCGAGCGCCAGCTCCTTGTAGTGCTGCGTGCTCGCCCAACCCGTGGCCTCGATGGTGGCCGCAGCATCGTTGTTGCCGATGATCAAATGCTTGCTGCCATGAAGAGACGCCAGAAGCGACGACACGAACGCGGCCGATCCCCTGGCAAAATCACCGAGATGCCAGACCTCGTCGTCCAGCCCGACAGTCTCGTTCCAGAACGCAATGAGGGCCCGGTCATGTTCCGCCAGCGAGCCGAACGGGCGGCGGTCGATGCGCAAAATGCGCGGGTCGCTGAAATGCGTGTCGGCGGTGAAGTAGATCATGCGCTGGAGCCTGTTTCGAACTGCCGATCTGGGCGCGTGGCGCACCAAGTCCATGTTGCTCTCCCGATGCTTGCTCAACCCGCTCGATCGCCGGTTGTTCCTGGAAGCAGGCCCAGGCGGTTTCCGCTCGTCTGAACTTCAAAAAGGGGGAACTTTGAAACGGGGGAACTTTGAAATGAGACGCAGGTTAGAATGCTTGAGGCCGATGCTCTGAAAGGACCTCGACAATGACCGACGCAGAACCTCTTGGGCGAAGCCCGGCTCAAGCGCGGGGCGATATCGATGCCGGGCGCGAAGGGGACAAGACCCCGGGCATCGATCCGGCTGCGGCTCCCATGGAAACGGACGCGGAATCCGCCGGCAACGCTCCGCCGAAGAGCCCTGCCCCGCGCCATGAAACGCCGAAGTTTACCAACCAGGCGAGCTATGCCAATGCGATGCGCCCGCTGACGGATGAGCCCGACGTCCAACCGAGCAGATATGGGCCAGTCATGGTGATTGCCGCCATCGTCGTGCTGGCCGCTGCAGTTTTCATCGGCGCGGCCATGCTGCGCTGAATACAGCCGTTCCAGACCCGCGGCGCAGTGGCTGGACATTTTGCTTCCGGTCCGAGAATTTGTTGTCGCGCCAGGTCCAGGCGCGATCAGTCCGGTGCACGTTGGCTACGAACCATCAATTCTTTGCCCGTGACGCCACCATCGTGGCGCGCGATATGATTGGCGCCTCGCTGCTTTTGCACGGCGTTGGCGGCAGCATCGTCGAGACCGAGGCCTATCGCCCGGATGACCCGGCTTCGCATGCTTTCGGTGGCAGGACGGTGCGCAACGGCGCAATGTTCGGCGCCCCGGGCAGCGCGTATGTCTATCGCTCCTATGGCCTGCATTGGTGCCTCAATGCCGTGTGCCTGCCCGGCAGTGCCGTGCTTATCCGCGCAATCGAACCGCGATTAGGGCTGGAGGTGATGCGGGCCAATCGCGGCCTTGACGATCCCCGGCTGCTTTGTTCGGGACCGGGTCGCCTTTGCCAGGCGCTGGCAATCGACAAATCCCATGACGGGCTGCCGCTGGACGTGCCGCCATTCGAATTCAGGCAGCCGGGCGACGCCAGCGCCGTTCTAACAGGCCGCCGGATCGGCATTTCCAAGGCTGTCGATGCCGAGTGGCGGTTCGGACTGCGCGACTCGGATTATCTGAGCCGCAAGTTCTGATGCCCGCGGCAGCGGCAGAGCAGCTGCCTGGCATCACTCGTCGGGTTTGCCGAGATGCATGGGTATCGCCTGCTGGCGGGCTTCCCTGGTCACCTCGTCGGCTCCGGCAGGTGAAATCCCTCGCAACGCCTTCGCGGCTACGGTCAGCCGGCCGCGATCATTGCCGAAGCTTTTGATCAACTGACGGACCTGGTCGGCCGTGATGCCGTTCTGTTGGGCAAAATACTCGACTTCACGGTCGTCTTCCGTAGCAACGCGGTCGCGCTCGCGGAAATCTCGCTTGCTCTTATCGTCGGCCATTTTTTCCTCCTGGTGGAGCGTCGCATCCATGGCAACGTGGACAACGAGCTTTCGTTGCCGCGATCGGGCGGACTTTTCCGCCGTCGTGCCGACTGCCCAGGAACCATGAGGCGAGCAGCCGGTTTGGCTTGGATGCAGACATATTCGGCTACAATTCATACCGATGGAGAATACGATGACGCTCGCAAGCAAAACCACCGTAATTGCCGCGGCGCTGGCCATGTTGGCCGCGCCGGCATTCGGCCAGACGAGCCCACCTGCGCCGGCCGCGCCGGCACCGGATCGTGGCGCCGAACCGTCGCCCGGAATGAGCGGGCAGAGCCAGGATGCCATGCGCGAAATGATGCGCCAGATGATGACCGAGATGCTGGAGGAGAGAATACAGGAGGATCGCGGGCCCCGGGCGGAACGGCGAGGTCCCGACCGCTGGCATCGCGACTACAGGATGGGCCCACCTGAGCGAGGGTGGGAGATGGGAGGGCGCGGCGGCATTCCACGCGGGATGCATGGCGCGAAGATGCGAATGATGTTCGCCATAGTAGATGCGGACGGCGATGGCGCGCTTTCTCAGAGCGAAGTCCAGGATTTCGTCGGGCGAATATTCAACGCCGTCGATGAGGACGGTGACGGCAGCGTCGACATGCAGGAAATCCGGTCCTTCTTCCACGGAGCAGGCGCCGAGGATCAGGAGTAAGTCTCCTACCGGTCGGCAGGAGGCCTGTCTGGGGCGGCGCGAGCTCGTCGGCCGGGGAGGATAAAAAATCGCCGGCAACTGGATACCAGGCTGCCAGCCGGGGAGATGCGTTCCTTGGCTGGCCTTGCCGAACGCCGCGGACCAAGCAGACCAGCAGGAATTCATTGGCCATGACAGAGAAAGCTACGGAGAAAACCCCGACCATCGCTCGTATCTGGCGCGGCAGAACCGCGCCTGAAAAGGCAGATGCCTACGAGAGTTACAATTACGAGGCCGGCATCAAGCCGCTGATCGAGAAGGCCCTGGGCGTGCAGACCTTTCGCGAGGACACGCCGACCCATTCGGAATTCGTGACGATCTCCTATTGGGAAAACGTCGAGGCGATGGCGGCGCTCACCGGCGGCGATCCGACAAAAATCCACCATCTCGAGCGGGACGAAGAGTTCCTGATCGAGTTGCCGTCGCGGGTGCAGGTGTTGCGCATCCGCTCGAGTCACGGGCGGCTGCAATAGCCCTGAGGAACGCCGCCCGGTTCGGCCCGATCTAGGAAATCGCCGTCAAGTCGATTTCGGTGATGTGCCAGCGGCCAAGATTTGCGGTGTAGAGCTTGTCGCCCTTGAAGGCGATGTTGGTGGGATGGGCGAGCGTCGTTGCCGCCGGATCCTCGATCAGCACCTCGAGCCCGCTATCTTTTCGCCAACGATAGATGCGGCTCGGCTCGTAGCATGAGATGAACAGCGACCCGTCCGGCGCCAAGGCGACGCCATCGGGAACGTTGTTCACGCCGTCCACGACGAGCTGGCGAGGTCCTGCCGTGCCGTCGGCACGGATCGGCACATAGCTGACGCAGGCTGCATGGCTTTCCACGACGTAAAGTCCGTTCCCATCCGGCGCCATCGCCATGCCGTTGGCGAAGGCCATGGTCTCGCTGCACCACAGGCCGCCTTCGCCGGTCTTCAAATCGTAGCGAAAAATGCCGGAGCGGTTGTCTTCGCCTACGCTGTCGGAAACGTAGAGCCAGCCGCGTGTCTCGTCGACGATCGGATAGTTCGGCACGCGGATGCCGGCCGAGGCGAAGCGCTGCATACCAGCCGTCGCGGCATCCCAGCGAAAGATCGCCGCATGTCTCAAATCGCATGCAAAACAGTTTCCCGCGCTATCGAAGGCGATGCCGAGCAGAAAGCCGTCCGTGCCGCCCATGCGTTCGACCGAGCCGCCATCGGCGGCCAAGCGCAGCAGGTCGCCGGTTTCGGTGCCGCACCAGATCGAGCCGTCGCGATGGATGGCCACGCCTTCCGGATGCGCGACGCGCGGGCTGGTGAAGATGCCATTGAAGAAGACCCTCGCGGCCGACATTTCGAGCAACGGCTTTGCCATGCGCACCCCCTTCAATCCGGTGCAGTAGTATGCGACCGCCGTGCGGCAATACAGAGCTCGACCATCAGCCGGTCGGTGGCGAGGATCTCGGCGATCAGGGCGCTGCGCTCCCTGGCGCTGACGAATTCGAGGCGGCGCAGGCCGAGCGGGTCGATGCGGTTTCGCAGGATGTCGAGCGTCTCGTTCGAGGGTAACGCAAGTTCGCGGCAATCGGCATCGAATGTCAGGGCAAAGCCGGTGGCATCCTGGAGCTGCTGGCGCGTCACGCCCGGCATGGTTTCGATGACGGCCAATTGCCGGCTCTCCCCGTCGAGCCGAAACACGCAAAGGTCGGTGAACACCAATGCCGCGCCGGTCCGATAGCCCATCGGCTCGCGTTCGGCCTCAGTCAACAGGCCGCGCGCCGAGCTGGCAATCTCGACCGTCTCGACCAGCGACTGCACGGAATGGCGGGGGACGTAGAGCAGATAATCGCGATGCATGTTGGCGACGTCGGCCATGCCGCCTTGCCCGGGCAGCCGGATAAGGCTGCCGTCAGGCTTGCGCAGCGCAATGGTGTTGACGCGCCCACGGCGGTCGACCTGCGCGGCACCGACGATCTCATGCGTCACCGCGCCGGCCTGGTAGTAGGTCGAATAGGTGTCGTCGCCGCCGGCATGCGCCACCGCCGTCTCGCAATCGAGGCTTTCGATCAGCGACAGGATCATCGGGCTCGGTGCTATGTCGAGATGGCCGCAACTCATGGTGGCGATGATCATGTCCGGCGCGTGCGTCGCTTTGGCCAGCCGGTAGGCGACATTGGCGAGCGGCGACACCGCGCCGGCACTGGCAAAGCTCTCATTGTCGAGCTCAGCGGCGATGCGGGCGGCGATGATCTCGTCGATGGACGCCTCCTTGTTGCCGTGCACGAGCCTGGGCATTGCGAGGACTGTTTCAGCGCGGACTTTTGCAGCGTCTTGAACCCGCTCCGGCACGCCTTCCGAAGGCATGCTCAGGCTGTCCGACAAAGGTATTTCCTTGGCCGCGAACGCCCCCGCCAACGCTTGATAATCCGTCACATAGAATGGCAGGCAGGAGGCGGGATAGGCGCCGCCTGGTGCCAGCGCGATCGCCGACACCTGGTTGCGGGTCAAAATGCTCTGCCGACCATCATGCCGCAGCGCTCCGACCGGGACGATCTCCTCGACCGTCACCAGCACCTCGCGCGCCGCGCCGGCCATGGCGAAATCCAGCGCCCGTGGTCCGATGATCTGGACATTGCCGCTCTCGTCGGCACGCTGGGCATGGACGACGAACGTATCGAGCCGCAAGGCCGGGATGATCCCGGTCGTGATTCCCGCGATCGGATCGGGCGCGGCGATCGCACCCGGCACGCGCGCCAGCATGTCCGAACCCTCCGGAAGCTGAAACGGCATCAACGGCAGGTTCTGCTGCCCCGCCCGCAGCGCCTGGATCATGGCCAGCGCCGTCCAGTCGCGGACCGGCACGGCATTGGTCTCGGCAGCCGCGCGGAAGCGCGGCGGCAAGCCAAAAATATCGAGGCTGGAAAAGCAGATATCGACCTCCGCCACGGCATTCGCTTCGAGAAGCAGTTCGAGCGGCAGGCCGCCGGCCCAGCAGACATAGCGAAGATCCTTGACGCCCATGCGGGCGATGGCCCGCAACAAGGCGATCGGCAGCCGGGCAAAATGATGGCCACCGACACCGAAGACGTCGCCGCCGCCGACCATCGCGGCCAGGCCCTCGACATCGGTGAAGCGCGGCCGGTTTTGCTTGACCAGGGACGTCATTTCGCAGCCTTCGGCCGCATCGCGCTCTTTTCAGCAAATTCCTTGACGCGCCGCTGGCCGGTCTCGCTGCGGTACAGGCCACCCAGGACATCGCGCTCCATGGCAAGGCCGTCGGCCAGATCGCCCGACACGGCATGCGCGGTCAGCGCCTTCAGCGCCTCGATTGCGGCGGCCGGTTCGGCGGCGATCATGCCGGCGAGTTCCAGCGCCCGCGGCATCAGCCTTTCGGCATCGACGATCTCGTTGACCAGCCCGGCGCCGACGAACTCGGAAGCCGGCACGATGGCGCCGGTCATCAGCAGAAAATTGGCGCGGTTGCGGCCGAGCTTCTGGACGCTGCGCTGGGTGCCGCCGCCGCCGGGGACCAGCCCGAGCTTGATCTCGGGCAGGCCGAGCTTCGCGAACTGGTTGGCGATGACGATGTCGCAGCACAGCACCAGCTCCATGCCGCCGCCGAGCGCAAAGCCGTTGACCGCGGCGATGACCGGCTTGCGGTTGTTCTCGACCGCCGCATACATGCGCGTGCCGGCGGCCTGGAAGGCGTCGAACTCGATAGCTGTCTGGGCAGCGTATTCCTTGATGTCGGCGCCGGCCATGAAGCCGCGCCCCTCGCCGGTCACCACGATCGCGCCGACGCTGTCATCCTGCGACAGCGCCTCGAAAAGCTCGGTGATCTCGCTTTGCATCAGCCGGTTCATGGCGTTGAGCTGATCGGCGCGCCGGAAGGTGACGACTGCGACGCGCCCGGATATTTCCAAGGTGAGTGTCTGGTAAACGCTCATCGTCAGGCAGCATCCACGGTCATGTCGCCGGACGCCTCCAGCGCGGCGATCTCGTCGCTGTGGAGGCCGAACTCGGCCAGTATCTCGCGGCCATGCTGGCCGACCAGCGGCGCCGGCCGCTCGATGGTTGCCGGCGTCTCGCTCATCTTGACCGCCGGCGCGACCACCCTGACCTTACCGCCTCGCGGATGGTCGTAGCTGGTGATCATGCCCATGTGCTTGACCTGCGGGTCCTCGGCTGCGCGCCTTATGTCCTTCACCTCGGCACACCAGATGTCGGCTGCCAGCAGCCGCGCCAGCAGGTCCTGCGTGGCAAACTTCCTGGTTTCGGCGTTGACCTTGTCGAACACCTCGTCGCGCCTGTCGAACAGCGTCTTCAGATCGTCGTAGACAGCAAGCTGCGGCGCGTCCAGCAGTTCATACAGCGTCTTGAACGGGCTCATGGCGATCGACACATAGCCGCCGTCCTTCGCTTCATAGACACCGAACGGCGCCTGCATGCCGGGGTGGCCGATGCCGGAATTCGGGCGCACGAAATCCTCGCCGAGATTGAGCACGGCGACATATTCCTGATTGAGATGCGCCAGCATGCCGGCGAGCAGATTGACCTCGATCTTCTGGCCCTTGCCGGTCTTCTCGCGATAGTAGAGCGCCGACAGGATGCCGTAGACCATGTTCATGGCGCCGATCTGGTCGGCCAGGCCGGCACCGGCCGGAACAGGAGCCTGATCGCCGCGGCCGGTGTTGGAGATCAGCCCGGACAATCCCTGGATCAGCATGTCCTGGCCGGGGCGCTCGACATAGGGGCCTTCTTCGCCAAAGCCGGAGCCCGAGCAATAGATAATGGCGGGATTGACCGCCCTGAAATCCTCGTAGCCATAGCCGAGCCTGGCGAGCACGCCGGGGCGGAAATTCTGCACCACCACGTCCGCCTTCTTGGCCATGTCCATGATGATGGCATGCACCTTGCGACTTTTCAGGTTGAGCGCGATGGAGCGCTTGTTGCGGTTCCAGGCGAGGAAATTCGGGCTTTCGGAGCCGCCGACCCATTTGGCGAAGAAGGTCATGCCGCGGAACATGTCGCCGGCGCCGGCACGCTCGATCTTGATGACGTCGGCGCCCATGTCGCCGAGCAGCTGCGTGGCGAACGGCCCTTGCAGCAGATGGCTGAAATCGAGAATGCGGACGCCTTCGAGGGCTTTGTTCATTTCATGTCTCGTTGGTTGTCAAAGCAGGTCGGGTACGTAGCGGGGTGCTGCGGTGAGGCCGCCGTCGACGCGCAGGTCGGTACCGGTGGTGAAGCCGGCGGCGTCGGAGGCCAGATAGACGGCGGCTTCGGCCACCTCGGACGGTTTGCCGATGCGGCCGAGCGGATGCATCTTGACCCAGGCCTTGGCGAGATTGCCGCCGATCTCCTTGACCAATTTGTCGTTCATCGGCGTGTTGATGGTGCCGGGCGAGATCGAGTTGACGCGGATGTTGAGCGGGCCGAACTCGACCGCCATCTGGCGCGTCATTGCCATCACCGCGCCCTTGGCGCCGGCATAGGCGGTCCAGCCGTCGAGCCCGATGTGCCCTTGCGCCGAGGCCATGTTGATGATCGAGCCGGATTTCTGCGCGATCATGTGCGGCAGCGCATATTTGCAGCCGCGGAACACGCTGGTCAGGTTGACCGCGATCAGCCGGTGCCACTGCTCGTCGCTCATTTCGTGAACCGGCATGCCGCCGATGGCGATGGCGGCATTGTTGACGAGAATGTCGAGATGGCCGGTCTTGCCGACGGCTGCGGCGATAAGAGCGGCGATATCGGCCTCGTCCGCGACGTCGCAATGGATGTAGTCGGCGCGGTGGCCGGCGGCGCGCAGTTCCGCCGCAAATTTTTCACCCTTCTCGTCGGCGATGTCGCCGAGGAAGACGTGCGCGCCTTCCCTTGCCATCGCCTCGCTGATCGCGTGGCCGATGCCGTCGGCGGCGCCGGTGACGATTGCGGTTTTCCCTTTGAGACGATCCATATCAGCCTCCAATGGCGCGCCGGCGCTTTGCTTCGTCGAAGGCGACGGCGGCAATGATGATCATGCCGGTGATGACCAGTTGCCACTCGGTCGGCAGGCCGAGACCGCGCAGCCCGTTGGACAGGAACTGCAGGATCAGCACGCCGAGCGCCATGCCGGTCAGGCTGCCTATGCCGCCGGCAAGGCTCACCCCGCCGAGCACGGTGGCGGCAACGACCTGGAACTCGAAATTCAGCCCGGCGGTATGCTGCGCCGAACCGACGCGGGCTGCCAGGATGATGCCGGCAACCGTTGCCAGCAGCGCGCTGATGATGAAGCAGGTGAACTTGACGCGGCGCACGTCGTAACCCGCCAGCCGTGCCACTTCCGGATTGCCGCCGACGGCATAGATCTGCCGCCCGAACGGCCGGTGCTGCATCACGTAGGCGAAGACGGCGAGCAGGACGATGGCGATGACAGCCGAATAGGGAACGACGTTGAACAGGCGGCCGTCCGACAGCGCGATGAAGCTGTCGAGCGCGGCATCGTCTGGAATAGCGCGCTGGCCGGTATAGAGATAAACGCCGCCGCGCATGATGAACATCGTGCCCAGGGTCACGATCAGCGAGTTGATGCCGGCATAGGCCGTCAGATAGCCATTCACGACGCCGATGATCAGCCCGAACAGCAGCGCGCCACTGATGCCGAGCAGCAGAGAATTCGTGTCATTCATGATGATGATCAGCGGCAGGGCGATGGTCGCCAGCAGCGAGCCGATCGAGATGTCGACCTCGCCTGATATGAAGACGATGGCGCAGCCGATGCCGGCTGTCAGCGCCAGCGAAGCCTGACCGAGCACATTGGTGATGTTGCGCACGGAGAAGAAATTCTCGGCGGTGAAGGAAAAGAACGCGATCACCAGGATGAGGCAGAGGAGCAATGCCAATTCCTGGCGCGCGACGAGCCGCGCCAGCATGGACGGCCCAGCTTTCATGGTGTCGGTGCTTGCCAGGCTCATCGCTTGGTCCCTTTGCGAAGCGTCATCGTCTTAGCCGATTGCCGCATTGAGGATGTTCTCCTGCGTGGCCTCGTCGCGAGGCATGATCGCGGTGAGGCGGCCTTCGCACATCACCGCGATGCGGTCGGCAAGCCCCAGCAGCTCGGGCATTTCGGACGTCATCATGACGACCGCCAGGCCCTCGCCGGCGAGCCGGTCGATGAGCGCAAAAATCTCCGACTTGGCGCCGACGTCGATGCCGCGGGTCGGCTCGTCGACGACGATCACCTTCAGACCGCGCATCAGCCAGCGCGAGATCAGCACTTTCTGCTGATTGCCGCCGGACAGATTCTTGACCTGCTGGAACAGGCTGGGCGTCCGGATGCGGAAACGGTCGACATAGTCCTGCACCGCCTTGCGTTCGCTGACCTTGTCGACGAAGCCCATTCTGGCGAAGGCGCCGAGTGAGGCGAGGCTGGCATTCTGGTAGACCGGCAACTCGCCCATCAGCCCCTCGCTCTTGCGGTCCTCGGTGAGCAGGCCGATGCCGAGCCGGACGCCGGTGTGCGTTTCGTGCGGCAGCAGCCGGCAGCCATCGACCGAAATGGCGCCGGAAGTGATCGGGTCGTAGCCGACGATGGCCTTGGCGAGCTCGGTCCGGCCGGCCCCCATCAGGCCGAAGAAGCCGAGGACCTCGCCGGCATGCGCCTCGAACGACACATCCTTCAGCTTCTTGGCGGTGCTGAGCCCCTCAACGGAAAGCGCGACCTTGCTGCCCGGCGCGCCGCGCTTGCGAGGGAACAGGTTTTCGATGCGCCGGCCGATCATGTCCTGGATCAGCGTGTCGTTGGTGTGCTCGCCGATCGGCCTGGTCGAGACGTGGCGGCCATCGCGCAGCACGGTCACGGTGTCGGCGATCTCGAAGACCTCGTCGAGCTTGTGGCTGACATAGAGCACCGCGATGCCGAGCGCGGCCAGCCGGCGGATGACGGTGAACAGCAGCGAGACCTCGTTCGGCGTCAGCGAGGAGGTCGGCTCGTCCATCACCACGACGCGGGCCTCATGGGCGAGTGCGCGGGCGATCTCGACCATCTGCTGCTGGCTGACCGGCAGCGATCCCGTGCGCGCCGCCGGGTCGACATTGAAGCCGATACGCTTGAACAGAGCGGCCGCATCGGCACGGATCTTCTTCCAGTCGATCGAGCCGCCTTTGCCGGTCGGATAGCCTTCGAGGAAGATGTTTTCGGCGACGCTGAATTCGGCGATCAGCGCGATCTCCTGGAACACCACCTTGATGCCCTCTTTCAGGCTATCGCGCGGCGACTTGATGTCGGCCTCGCGGCCGCGCAGGCGGATGGTGCCGGCATCCTTGCCGTAGACCCCGGCCATGATCTTGATCAGCGTCGACTTGCCGGCGCCGTTCTCGCCCATCAGGGCATGGATTTTGCCGGGTTCCAAGGTCAGATCGACATTGTCCAGCGCCACCACGCCGGGAAAACGCTTGCCGATACCGCGCATCTCCAGCGCCGGCACGCTTTTGTCGACAGCCACGGTTTCGCCGGGGTGAAGGAAATCAACCGACATTGGCTCTGTTCCGCACGATGTCGAGATAGGTCGCCAGGATGATGACGATTCCAGGCACCACCATCTGCAGATCCTGGTTCCAGCCGAGGATGATGATGCCGTTGTCGATGACCTTCAGCACGAGCACTCCAAGCAACGTGCCGAGCAGCGAACCGCGGCCGCCAAGCAGGCTGGTGCCGCCGAGGATGACGGCGGCAATCACCGTCAGCTCGAAGCCGCGGCCGGCGGTCGGCTGGCCGGCATTCATCAGCGACGACAGGATCATGCCGGCAATGCCGACGCACAGGCCGGTGACGACGAAGGCGAACAGCTTCAGCCGTTGCGAGCGCACGCCGGAGAGGCGGACCGCTCGCTCATTGGCGCCGACCGCGTACAGATAGCGACCGAGCGTGGTGAAGCGCAGCGTCGCCGCAGCCAGCGCGAAAATCACCGCGGCAATGACTACGGGCAGCGGGACCGCGCCGATATAACCAGCGCCGAGATCGGTGAAGCCGGCAAGCCGGTGATGGTTCTGCACCGCCTCGCGGGTGAACAGGTAGACGCCGCCCTGCAGCATCATCATGGTGCCGATGGTGGCGATCAGCGAGTTCACCTTGAGCCTGGTGACGACCAGCCCGTTGAACAGGCCGACGGCACCGGCAAAGGCGAGCGCCGCCAGCAGCCCGAGCGTCAGGCTGTGCGTTGAATTGAGCACGGCCATGCCGATGCAGCCGACAAAAGCCAGCGATGCACCGACCGACAGGTCGACTTCCGCGGTGATGATCAGCATCGTCATGCCGGAGGCGACGATCAGCACCAGCGCGCATTGGCGCAGGATGGCGATGATGTTGGCCTCGGAATAGAATTGCGGCGCGGCAATCGAAATGGCGATGCAGAGCACGGCCAGGATCACGCCGAGCACCAGCTGGCTGCTGCCCAGCAGCTGGCCGCCGATGAAACGCCTTGGCGCGGAGGATTGCGTAAGCTCGCTCATGTCCATTTCATTTCCGGGCCGCATCGGGTGCCGTCGCCGTCTGGAAACTGCCGGCCAAAACAGGGCGGTTGACCTGTTTTGTCGTCGGCATCCGATCCGATGCCCTTCCCGCCGCGCGGGAAGGGCTAGCCGGAATCCTTACTTCTTCAGATCGGCGGAAGTTTTCATGCATTTTTCCGGTGGCTGAAGCGCATTGACGGCATCCCATTTGATTTTGCGTGTGGTGCCATCGTAGTCGTAGAACTTGTTCCAGTCGTCGCCGTTCATCGGCGCGGTCGGGCTGACGATGTGCTCCGGCACCTCTTCGCCGTTGAAGAGCTTAACCGCTGCATCGATGGCGGTGTAGCCTTCCTTTTCCGGGAACATCGCGGCTTCGATGCGATAGGACGGCTCGTTCTGCATTGCATTGATGAAGGCGAGGCCTTCGCCGCCGGTGCCGACAGTCAACAGGCCGTCCTGCGACTTGCCGGCCGCTTTCCAGGCCTGAAGGCCGCCGAGCGACGAGGAATCGTTGATGCCGTAGATGATGTTGATGTCGGCGTTCTTGGCAAGTGCCGCCGAAGAGACTTCGAGCGCGCGGTCCGGATTGCCACCGCCGTCGAGGTCGTGGACCATGACCGCGTCGGGGACGATGGTCTTGAGGCCATCCATGAAACCCTGCGACCGCAGCACCGTGGCGGACAGCAGCGGCAGACCGACATTCATCACCTTGGCTTTGCCTTCGAGCTTTTCCTTGGCGTATTTGCCGGCTTCGACGCCGGCGGTGTAGCCGGTGTCGTAGTCGCAGATCGCGACCATGGTGGTCATGCCCTTGACCGGATTGCCTTCGAGCACGACCGGAACATTGTTGGATTTCGCCTGGCGCAGCAGCGGCACGACGCCTTCCTCGTTGACGGGCGTGATGATCAGGACGTCGACGCCCTTGGCCATGAAATCTTCGGCGGCGGAGACCTCCTTGGCAACGTCCAGATTGGCGTCCTGCACCTCGAGCTCGATACCGAGTTCCTTGGCGCGGGACTGCATGCCCTTGATGACGTTCTGATACCACTCATGCGTGGCGTAGTTGGTGACGTAGCCGATGCGCTTCGGCACGTTTTCGGCGTGTGCCGCGGCGGCGCTCAGAGCAAGCACCGCCGCCGAGGCAAACAGCATCGATTTGGACCAGTTCATGTTTCTTCTCCCTGTATTTCTTGTCAGTTGCTGAACGGATAGTCCCGCCGTTCCGGGTCGGCACGTGAAGAGGCGGCAGCTTCGCCCGCGCCCAGCGCCGCCGATATCGTCTCGGCCGCCGCCTTCGTCCGCTCGAAGACGGTGCTGCGATCGAAGCGGGCGGCCTTTTGCGGCAGGAAGGGGACGGTGAGCGCGGCAATGACGGCGCCGGTATGGTCGCGCACCGGCATCGAGATGTTGGTGCAGCCCTCGACAGCCAGCGAGGCGCGCATTTCATAGCCGAGCCTTGCGACCTCGTTCAGCCGCGCTTCGATTTCCGCCCGGCTGCCTTGGCCTTCGCCTGCGGCGACGATCCGTTCGACGATGCGGTCAAGCTCGGCGCGGCTCGAATGCGCCAGCAGCACCGCGCCGGAGCTCGTTTCGAGGATCGGGAAATGCGAGCCAAGGGCAACCGAATAACGCATCGGCAAAGGCGAATCGATCTGCAGCACGACCAGTGCGCTCTCGCCTTCGCGCACGACCAGATGGCAGCTCTGGTCGGCATTGGCGGCGAGGCCGCGCATCACCGGCAGCGCACATTCGACCAGGCGGTTTACCGGCGGATGCATATGCGCCAGCTCGAACAGCTTCAGCGACAGGCGGAAGCGGTCCGATTGCGTCCGGAAAATGTAGCCGCGCTTCTCCAGCAACAGCAGGATGCGGTAGATCTCGTGAATGGAGCGCCCCATTCCGGTGGCGATCTCGGTTTGGGTCAGCGGCTCGCCGCTGGCAGCCATGAATTCCAGTATGTCGAGCGCCTTCTCCACCGCCGGCACCCGATAGCCGTTGCGGCCGCTTTCGCCTTCGTCGACGATCTGGGCAATATCGGCGGCCATTACGCGACGCTCCGTTGCGGCTGGCCATCCCTGGTCTCGCGATAGAGCCGGTTCAGCCGGTCCGCGAGCTCGGCCGCCTGCAATTCGCCGGCGATCGCCGCCGCGGCATGAGGGGCGCATTGCCGGAAGAAGCTGATGAAGCCCGGATGGGTCGGGCGCAGATAGGAGGCTTGGATCGTCGCCAGCGTCGAGGCGAAGAAGCCGCCCGAGAGAGCGTTGACCACGGTATCCTGCCACGCCGCCAGCGACCCCGGCTGTCCGCCGGATTTCACATAGTCGCCTCGCTGATAGCCGGGCGAGCACAGAAACAGCGCGTAGTCGATGGCGGCTTGCTTGTGTTGCGATTGGGCGCTGACGCCGATGCCGGCGCCGCCGAGCAAGGCGCCGGCGGATCGCGGCGTCGGCACGTCGGCGAAGCGCAGATGCGGCCTGTCTGCCTTAGAGGCGTAGTTCACATAGCCGAAGGCGAACGGCACGTAGACCACGTCGTCATGCGCGATCATGTGATCGTAGCAACGGATCGGGTTCCATTTCGGCGAGTTCGGATGCGACAGCGCCGCAAGCTGGCGCAATTGCCCGACGGCCCGCTCGATTTTTTCCCCGGCGATGAACTCGTCGCCGTCTTCCCGGGGCTCACCCAGCGTCAAAAGCAGGCACATGGCGTCAGTCGGCACCAACGGCAGCCCAAGCCATTTGCCGTCCTTCAAGGCGCGCCGGCCGAGCTCCAGCACCTCGTCATGGCTGCGCGGCAGCGGTCCGTAGCGCTCCAGGAGATCGGGGCGATACGAGGCAACCTGACAGGCAGCATCGATCGGCAACGCCCATTGAAGCCCGTCCCTTGCGTAGGATTGCCAGGATGCGCCAACCGAATCCCGTTCGAAGCCGCGGCGCTGCTCGGCCGACAAATCGAACGGCACCATCAGCCCGCCTTCGGCTATATCGCCGATGAACGGATGGTCGAACACGACAAGATCATAGGCGCCGAGCACCGGACCAAGCGCGCCCTCGCCGAATTCGTAGAGGCTGCGGCGGTCCCATTCGATCTCAAGACCGGGATTGGCGGCACAATACGGCCCGATGCTGGCGTCGAGCGGACCCCAGCAGCGTCGGTGATCCCACGCGAGACCGCGCAGTCTTGTCATGCCCGAAATTCCTCCCAGAGGCGGCCATGCGCCGGCCCAGCCGATTAGTAGCAACTATTTTCACCTAGACAAGTAGTTTTTACATACGCAAAGCCAGTCCTCGCTTCCGTTTGGCGAGAAAGCCGCCCAACCATCCTTGGTGCGCATCGCGTTGCCGCCGGCCTGCAACCAAAGGCTGCGATGGATCTGGCTTTTGGGGAACTTTCGCGACGAACATTCGTTCGGTTGGCGCAGCCATCTGGAGCAGCATCACTGGAATCAGCAGCCACGTCGCAGGGAGCGGACTAAATGGACCAACCGTGGGCGCGGCCATGAACCGGTTTACCGCCTTGGCATTCGCCACGTTTCTGGCGATAACTTCGATCTGGGTCCTGTTCCTGGTTTCTTAAGATTTGGCTCTGGTTTTTCAAGATTTGGCGCTGGTTTGTTAGGATTTGGAGGGGTTCTCGACAGGTCGACCGCTTAACGACAACATCCACGGCATGCGGTTCTGCCAGCCGGAGCCGCGTGTGTGAAGAAACTGTCGCCAGGAGCACACCGGCACGCACATTCGGGGTTGGCAGCCACGCTGCCTGCAACGTTCCAATCAGTTTTCAGGAAACGGCGAGATCTCATGCTGCTGAGGGTGATCGTTCGAAACTGTGCCGCCATCCGTCTTGGCTGCCTCGGCGCGACGATCTTGCTGGTCGGGCTGCTTGCCGGCTGCCAGGGCGGCGTGCTCGATCCGCAAGGGCCGGTGGGGGCGGCGCAGCGGACGATCCTGCTCAATTCGGTTGCTATCATGCTGGCCATCGTCATCCCGACGATCGTGGCGACGCTCGGCTTTGCCTGGTGGTTCCGGGAAACCAACACAAGAGCGTGGTACCTGCCGGAATGGGCCTATTCCGGACGCATCGAACTGGTGGTCTGGTCGATCCCCATCCTCGTCATCCTGTTTCTGAGCGGCATCATCTGGATCGGGTCGCATGACCTCGATCCAATGAAGCCGCTGGATTCGCAGCAAAAGCCGCTTGAGGTGCAGGTCGTCTCGCTCGACTGGAAATGGCTGTTCATCTACCCCGAGCAGAATGTCGCGAGCATCAACCAGCTCGTGGTGCCGGCGGGCAGGCCGGTGCATTTCTCGCTTACCT
The DNA here is from genome assembly GCF_040322175.1 of Mesorhizobium sp. M0185. Classification (NCBI taxonomy): domain Bacteria; kingdom Pseudomonadati; phylum Pseudomonadota; class Alphaproteobacteria; order Hyphomicrobiales; family Phyllobacteriaceae; genus Mesorhizobium; species Mesorhizobium sp. M0185. The sequence continues at coordinate 64,840 of NZ_JAMYSY010000015.1, forward strand.
CGGCAAGCGTCATGAACGCGTTCTTCGTGCCTCAGCTTGGCGGCATGATCTATACGATGAATGGCATGACGACGCAGCTTCACCTGCAGGCGGATCAGCCGGGCGAATTTTATGGGCGGTCGGCCCATTTCAGCGGTGACGGTTTTCCAGGCATGCAATTCGTGCTGCATGCAGTCGCAGCGGATGCCTTCGACGCGTTCGTCAATTCGGCGCGAAGCCAGGGACAGGCACTCGACAAGGCCAGCTACCAGGAACTAGCCAGACAGAGCCTGGACGTGCCGGCTTCGACCTATCGCTCGGTCGAGCCGGACCTTTTTCATGAAATCGCGACGCAGGGCGTTCCGCCCGCGCCCGGCCCCCAGGCCGGTCGCCCCGGGCCGAGCGTATCGCCCAAGGCAGGAGGCTGACAATGCTCGGAAAATTGAGCTGGGACGTCATTCCGTTCGATCAGCCTCTGCCTATGATCGCCTCGGCGGTCGTCGCCCTGGCAATCCTCGGCGTGCTGGCCTGGGTCTTTCTGGCCGGCCATTTCCCCTATCTGTGGCGCGAATGGATCACCAGCGTCGATCACAAGCGGATCGGCGTGATGTACACGCTGCTGGCGCTGCTGATGCTGCTGCGCGGCTTCAGCGACGCCGTCATGATGCGGTCCCAGCAAGCCCTCGCCTTCCAGGCGCCCGGCTATCTGCCGCCCGATCACTTCAACCAGGTCTTTTCCGCCCACGGCACCATCATGATCTTTTTCGGGGCGATGCCGTTCGTCATCGGCCTGATGAACCTGGTCGTGCCGCTGCAGCTCGGCGTCCGCGACGTTGCCTTTCCAACGCTCAACTCGGTGAGCTTCTGGCTCACCGCCACCGGTGCGCTGCTGGTCAACATCTCGCTGGTGATCGGCGAATTCGCCCGTACCGGATGGCTGCCCTATCCGCCGCTCAGCGAGACCGCCTACTCACCGGGCGTCGGCGTCGACTATTATCTGTGGGCGGTGCAGATATCGGGCGTCGGAACGCTGCTCACCGGGATCAATTTCGTCACCACGATCCTGAAGATGCGGGCGCCCGGCATGAGTTACCTGCGCATGTCGATGTTCTGCTGGACCTCACTCGCCGCCAGCCTGCTCATCGTCGCCGCCTTCCCGATCCTCACCGCCACGCTCGCGATGCTGACGCTCGACCGCTATTTCGGCTTTCATTTCTTCACCAATGAAGCCGGCGGCAACATGCTGATGTTCGTGAACCTGATCTGGGCCTGGGGCCATCCCGAGGTCTATATCCTCGTCCTGCCGGCGTTCGGCATCTTCTCGGAGGTCATCTCCACCTTCTCCAGCAAGCCGCTGTTCGGCTACCGCTCGATGGTGGCCGCGACGCTCTTCATCTGCATCGTCTCCTTCATGGTGTGGCTGCACCACTTCTTCACCATGGGCGCCGGGGCCGACGTCAACGCCGCGTTCGGCATCGCCACCAGCATCATTGCTGTCGGTACCGGCGTGAAGATCTACAACTGGATGTTCACCATGTACGGCGGCCGCATCCGCTTCGCGACGCCAATGCTGTGGTCGCTGGGCTTTATGGTGACGTTCGTCATCGGCGGCATGACGGGCGTGTTGCTGGCCGTGCCGCCGGCCGATTTCCTGCTTCACAACAGCCTGTTCCTGGTGGCGCATTTCCACAACGTCATTATCGGCGGTGTGCTGTTCGGCGCCTTCGCGGGATATACCTACTGGTTTCCCAAGGCATTCGGTTTCCGGCTGCACGAGGGCTGGGGCAAGCTGGCCTTCTGGCTGACGCTGATCGGCTTCTACGTCACTTTCGTGCCGCTCTACGCTGTTGGCCTGCTCGGCATGACCCGCCGAATGCAGCATTTCGACGTGTCGGCATGGTATCCCTGGGTGCTGGCTGCCGGCGTCGGCATGTTAATCACTACCGCCGGCGTGGTCGCGCAGATCGTACAGCTCGTCGTCAGCATCCGGCAGCGCGCGGCGCTTCGCGACGCCACCGGAGATCCCTGGGACGGCCGCTCGCTGGAATGGGCCACGCCCTCGCCGCCGCCGGTCTTCAACTTCGCCGCGCTTCCGCATGTCGAGGGCGAAGAGCCCTACTGGAGCATCAAGCAGCGGGCACGCGAGCAAAACCGGCTGCGCGACGAGCCTGACTACGAGCCGATCGAGATGCCGCGCAACAGTCCCACCGGGTTCATCTGCGCCTTCTTTGCGACCGTAATGGGTTTTGCCCTCATCTGGCACATCTGGTGGATGGTGGCGCTCGGCGCGCTCGGTGCTTTGGCCACCTTCGTCGTATTCGCGTGGCGCGACATCCCCGAATACGTGATTCCTGCCGCCGAAGTCGCCCGGATCGACCGCGCCAACCGAAGTGCCCGCCGCGAGGCGCTGGTTACCTACACAGGGCCAAGGCCATGACCGCGATCGACGTTCGAGAGCGTGACCCTTACCGCCTCCATGGCGGGCACGGCCATGCACCCGGCCACGGCGACGGCGGCCCGGCACCGATCCGGATCGTCGTGGGCTACGGCTTCTGGATCTTCCTTCTGAGCGACATCGTGATGTTCTCGGCCTTCTTCGCGGCCTATGCCGTGCTGGCGGGCAAGACGGCGGGCGGACCAAGCGGAGCCGAGCTGTTCGACCTGCGCAACGTCGCGATCGAGACGGCCGCTTTGCTGTTGTCGAGCTTCACCTGCGGTCTCGCCAGCCTCGCCGTGACAGCGCGGCGAAGCTCCTGGTTCTATGTCGCGATGGCTGTCACCTTCGTGCTCGGCGCCAGCTTCATCCTGCTCGAGTTGCGCGAGTTCGCGCATATGGTTGCCAGCGGTGCCGGACCGACGCGCAGCGCTTTCCTGTCGGCGTTCTTCACGCTGGTTGGATGCCATGGCCTTCACGTCACGGCGGGGCTGCTGTGGCTGCTCACGATGATGGCGCAGATCTTCGCCAAGGGATTCCGCGACAATATTCTTCGGCGTTTCATGTGCTTCAGCCTGTTCTGGCACGCCCTCGACATCATCTGGGTCGCCCTGTTCACGGTGGTCTATCTCCTGGGAGCAAGTCGATGAGCAATGCGGACGATCGCCACGCGCAACGGCGCGACACCGATGGGCTGGAGCGCTACGACATCGATACGGCGCCGGGTGACGAATACCTCGGCGACACCGAGGTCGGATCCGGGCTACGCGGCTATGTGATCGGCCTCGGGCTGGCAACGCTGCTGACCATCGCCTCGTTCTGGTTGCTGGGAACCAACCTGATATGGGCACCCGGCATTCCGGTGGCGCTGATTGTGCTGGCGATCGCCCAGATGGGCGTGCATCTCGTCTTCTTCCTGCACATCACGACGGGGCCGGACAACACCAACAACGCTCTAGCGCTTGCCTTCGGCGTGCTGATCGTAGTTCTGGTGATTGGCGGCTCGATCTGGATCATGGCCAATCTCGACCACAATTTGATGCCGATGAACGCGATCATGAACATGAACCGCTGATGCATGTCGCGCAAAAGCATGCCCTCGGGCTTGACCCGAGGATGTGCAGCGGTTTTGTGATAACGACATGCGTAAAAACAAGAATCTAAAGCGCGTCGCATGAGGCCGATCGAACGCGACGCGCTTTAGCGATTATTCCGGCCATTCGCCGCAGTTCATGCGACAGCGAGCTCCGGTCTCAAGCCCGTTCGAATGTGCCGACGAGCTCGGCCTCTCCCACGACGTGCGGCGCGGCCTGTTTCAGCACGTCTTCGACGGCAGCCTTCTCGCCGAGACGCAGCGTCTCGACGTCGAGCGCAAGAAGCCGGAAATGGTAATGGTGGAGCCCATGCCCAGGCGGCGGCTGGGGACCGTCATAATGAGGATTGCCGAAATCATTGACGCCGTGTCCGAGGCTCTCGGTCTTGGCGCCGGCGGTCGTGCCTTCGGGAAGAAAGTTGCGCTGTGCGTCGATGTCGTAGACCGCCCAATGACGGAACATGCCTGAAGGGGCGTCGGGGTCCTCTACGGCCAGGACGAAGCTTTTGGTTCCTTGCGGCGCGTCCGTCCACTCCAATGGCGGCGAGACGTTGCCGCCATCGCGGGAATAGCGCGGCGGTATTTTTTCGCCATCGGCAAAGGCAGAGCTTTTGAGCGTGAAAGCCATGTCTCCATCTCCCTGTCTGAGATTCCCTCATAAACAGCTACGAGCCGCCGATGTTCCGGTCGCCGCCCCGGTCAAACCACGGTCAAACCGGATTGCCGGCCGTTGGCCGGAACATTCGCCGAGGAAGCGGGTTTTTCGGTTCGGACGCATCGCCGCGGAATGGCGGCAAGAGGCTCGGCAATGGACGAAGGGCGCGACATGACCGGGCTAAGCGGTATGCAATCAAGCGGGGCAAAAGGTGTTGTGGTCGCATTCTCCGTGCCGGGCGGCGAGACAATCTATACCCACGAGCGGGAAACCGTCGCTGCCGTTGCGCGTACGATTGCGGCGTTGAAGGGCTTTGCCTTCCGCCAGGGCCTGCGTGGCGGCGGCGGTGACAGTGGCCGACTGTATTTCGTGCCGGACGACAGCCTGCTTGCCGTCGATGCGCTCCAACTGGGCATAAACGGGCCGGACGACCTCTTCGGCGGTGTGGTGCCCTGGCGCCTCGCAACCACCAAGGCCATAACCCACGAGCTGGTGGACGGGTCGGCGGCACGGCCAAAAGAATGGCCAGCCGGCTTCGGCAGAGCCGTCGGCGCGGCCGTACTGCCCGGCTATACCGCATTTTCACGCGATGACGCGCTGCGCGCAGCGGAACGTCTGCTGCAGCTCGGGCTGGTCCGGTTCAAGCCACCGCGCGCTTCGCGGGGCCGCGACCAGCACACCGCCGCGACCGTCGCCGATATCGAAAGGCTGCTGGATCGATATCCATCCTCCGACCTGAGGGAATACGGCCTTGTTCTCGAAACGGAGCTTCGCGACATCGTCACGCTGAGCATTGGCAGAACGGCGATCGACGGAACATCGGTCGCCTATTACGGCGTGCAGCGGATGACGGCCGACAATGCCGGACAGCCCGTTTACGGCGGATCCGATCTGGTCGTCGTGCGCGGCGGATGGGAGGCGCTCGACAGGCTGCAGCTTTCTCCGGCGCTAAGTTTGGCTGTGGCGCAGGCGAGGACCTACGACGCGGCGATGGATGGCTATCCCGGATTTTTCGCCTCACGGCGCAACTACGACATCGGCCAAGGTGTCGATTCCTCGGGCATCTGGCGATCGGGAGTGCTGGAAGCCAGTTGGCGGATCGGCGGCAGCAGCACGGCCGAGCTTGCGGCAATGGAGGCCATGACGCGTGACCCCGACGTGCAGATTGTGCATGTCTCCGCCGTCAAGCAGTTCGGCAACACCGCGCAGCTGCCGCTGAATGCAGTAATCCACTTCGACGGAGAGGACCCTGAGGAGGGCCAAATCAGGCGTTACACCGTCGTCACCCAGGCGATCCGAGGGCCGATCGGGGAAGCCGGCCGATCGTCATTTTAGGTCGAAGTGAAACACGCCTTTGGCAGGGAACATCCGCGAATGGCCCGAGTTTGTTTCAGGCAGCCAGCCAGTCAGAAACCGGAGGAAAAAATGATCGAGATGATTTCCGCTCCCCAGAACGTCGCCGCCTTTCGTGTCACCGGCACTGTGACGGCGGACGACTACGACAGAGTCATCCCGGCAATCGAAGCGAAACTGAGCGACCATAAGGACATCGGCGTCCTGACCGATCTTACTGATTTCGAGGACATGACGGCTGGCGCCTTGCGGCGCGACCTGCAGTATGGGCTGAGCAAACTTGGCGAGCTCCACCGCTTCAAACGTGCCGCCGTGATTTCCGACAAGCAATGGATCAAGGCAGCTACGGAAATGACAGACGCGCTGTTTCCGCAAATCGAGGCGCGGGTGTTCCCGGAGGACGAAAAAGCCCAGGCCCTGAAATGGGTGGCAGGCGTACAATAGCGGTGTTGGGGAGTGCCATGCCGTTCGACAAACGACAGGATTCAGAAGGCCTCTGGGAGGTCTATGACAGCGAGAGCGGCGAAGCCGTCGTGGTCGGCGGGTTGCCGCTTTCCGGTCTCGACGAAAGCGAAGCCGATGAAGCGATCGAAAAGCTCAATCGGGGCGATCTGACGTCGGACAACATCCCCGAGACGGTTCGGTCAGGGTGGCCTCCGACCAAGGACGGTTTGTGATGACAGCCTGACGGACGTCACCGAGGACCGGTCGCGGATCTACGACGAGGCCTTGACCCCGAGCTTGCGGGCTTTGTCCTCAAAGTCGTCGCGAATATCCTCGATCGTCGGCAGATGCAGGCGCCGCAGTTGGGCGTGCAACTTTTTGGCGGCATCTGAGCTCAGGTCGCGCTTGAAATTGGTCGCGACCTCCTCGGCCGAGCCGTAATGGCGATAGCGCTCGATCTCGGTCTTCGTGGCTTGCTGGACGTGCTCGAGCGTCTTGCGCTCGGCATCGGATTTTCCGTCCGGTTTGGCCCGCATGACCGGATTGAAGGCTTTGCTGATAACGAATTCGACGAGTTCCTGCTGGGCGTGAGCCATGATTGTTCTCCCTCGAAGCTGTCCGAGCCTAGAACGGTTCATCGGGGGAAACGCTGAACCGATCTCTCTTGTTTTGACGCAATTCCGAACGGAAAACCGTTTCACACTTTTCCCGGAATTGCTCTAACCGCGGCGGCAATTGAAGGTTCCGTGGCTTCGGATTTCGTTATCGCTACAGGTCCAAGGCGGTTCCTCGAAGGTCACAGCCGCGCCTTGGTGGTGCGCGGCGTTGCCAGGAGCAGGCTTGTTTCGCTGCCGGTAATTCCGGGGATCAGGCGGATACGTCTCAGCACCGCGTCGAACTCGCTCAGGGTCTGGGTTCCGAGTTCTATCACCAGGTCCCACCGGCCATTGGTGGTGTGGATGGTCGAGACCTCGGAGAAGCCGCCCAGCGCCCGAATGACGCGATCGGCGGCGTGGCCTTCGATCTCGATCATCATGATGCCACGCACGCGCTGATCGACCGCGTCGGCGCGCAGAATGACGGTGTAGCCGACGATGACGCCGTCTCTTTCAAGCCGCTCGATCCGGGACCTTACCGTTGCCCGGGAGACACCCAGGCTAACGGCAAGGTCGGAAATGCTGCGCCGGGCGTCGTGCCGCAAAGAGGTGATGATCTGCTCGTCGAGGCGGTCCATGATTGCTCACAACGGAAGTAGATGCTGCCGCTATGGTAAGGCACTTCGACAAATTTGCCAATTTGACATGTTCATTCTGCCAGCGATGCCGGCTTCAATAAAGGCATCGTAATTGGCGGGGTATGACAAATGCATTGCACGATCGTTGGGGCGCCGATCCAGGCCGGCTCAGGCCGCATGGGCTGCGAGATGGGGCCGAGTGCGCTGCGCACGGCCGGCCTGGCCGGCGCACTGACCGAGCTCGGCCATACGTTGACCGACCTCGGAACGATCGTCCCTGCCGACATGCGTCCTGTCGTACACGGCAACGCGGCGGTGAAGGCGCTGCCGGAAATTGCGGCCTGGACGGCGGCAATCAGCGAAACGGCCTATGCCGCGAGCGCCGATGCGATGCCGATCTTTCTCGGCGGCGACCACAGCATTTCGGCCGGCACGCTCGCCGGCATTGCCCGCCGGGCGGCGAATGCCGGCCGGCCGCTCTTCGTGCTGTGGCTCGATGCGCACCCCGATTTTCATACGCTCGACACGACGACCAGCGGCAATTTGCATGGTGTGCCGCTCGCCTATGCCAGCGGGCAGCCCGGCTTCGAGGGCTATTTCCCCCGCCTTGCAGCGCAGGTGGAGCCGGCTCGCATATGCGCGCTGGGGATCCGCAGCGTGGACCTGGCGGAAAGGGATGCATTGCGCAGAGCCGGCGTGACGGTCCACGACATGCGTTCGATCGACGAGCACGGCATCGCGCAACTGCTTCGCGCCTTTCTCGAACGGGTGAGCGCCGCCAACGGCATGCTCCATGTCAGTCTCGACGTCGATTTTCTCGACCCGTCGATCGCCCCGGCGGTGGGCACCACCGTTCCCGGCGGCGCCACCTTCCGCGAGGCGCATCTGGCGATGGAAATGCTGCATGACAGCGGCCTCGTCAGCAGTCTCGACCTGGTCGAGCTCAACCCTTTTCTTGACGAGCGCGGCCGCACCGCCACGCTTTTGGTCGACCTGACCGCAAGCCTGATGGGCCGGCGGATCATGGATCGCCCGACGAGGGGGTTCTAAGCCATGACCGTCAATTTGAACATCGTTCCATTCGTCAGCGTCGACCGCATGATGAAGCTGGTGCTTGCCATCGGCATCGAGCGTTTTCTGGTCGAACTCGCCGCCTATATCGAAGAGGATTTCAGGCGTTGGGAGCTGTTCGACAAGACGCCGCGCGTCGCCTCGCACAGCATTGACGGCGTCATCGAGCTGATGCCGACCAGCGACGGGCAGCTTTACGGCTTCAAATATGTCAACGGGCATCCGAAGAACACGCGTGACGGCCGTCAGACCGTGACCGCTTTCGGCGTGCTTGCCGATGTAGGCAACGGCTATCCGATGCTGCTTTCGGAAATGACCATCCTGACCGCCCTGCGAACGGCGGCCAGCTCGGCGGTTGCCGCGAAATACCTCGCTCCCAAGGCCGCCCGGTGCATGGCGATCATCGGCAATGGCGCGCAATCGGAATTCCAGGCGATTGCGTTCAAGGCGCTGCTTGGCGTCGACAGGCTGCGCCTCTACGATATCGACCCGGCGGCCTCGACCAAATGCATGAAGAACCTTGCCGGCATGGGTTTCGACATCAAGCTCTGCGCGTCGGCGCAGGAGGCCGTCGAAGGTGCAGAGATCATCACCACGGTGACCGCCGACAAGCGGTCGGCAACAATCCTGACCGACAACATGGTCGGGTCCGGCGTGCACATCAACGCGGTCGGCGGCGACTGCCCGGGCAAGACCGAGCTGCATCGCGACATTCTGCTGCGCTCGAATATTTTCGTCGAGTATCCGCCGCAGACGCGCATCGAAGGCGAGAGCCAGCAGCTCGATGCGGACCATCCGATCACCGAATTGTGGCAGGTGATGACAGGAAAGGCAGCAGGCCGGACGGACGCCGGACAGATCACGCTGTTTGATTCCGTCGGCTTTGCGATCGAGGATTTTTCCGCGCTGCGCTACGTCCGCGATCAGCTTCAGCGGACCGGCCTTTACGAGGAACTAGACCTTCTGGCCGATCCCGATGAACCGCGTGACCTGTTCGGCATGCTGCTGCGCGCCGAAAAAGTGGCCGGGCTGGCGGTTGCCGGCAGCTGAGCTGCGATCCTGTCGGTCAGTCCTTCTTTTCCTGGTACAGGCGCTCGGTGGCGCGGTCGCTTTCCCTGCGCTCCGCCGGGCTGCGACGACGCTGGGTGAGCAGGGCGTAGGCGATCAGGATTGCCAGCAGCAGTGGACCGCCTGCAACAACGAGCAACCACAAACTAGTCTCAAACATCGAACCGTCTCCTTTCCTTCACAACCGGGAAGGACCAGAACCGTTCCTCCGTCTTATCGGAGGTCGCCCGCACGGCGTGGCGCGATTCAGGATTTAATGCTTCGAGCGGGGCGTTCCACGCCTTGTCTGCACTCAGGATGCCCTTATCTAGAGTCTTATCATTCGGTCACAGGCACTCTCTGCAAAGTGAAGGGAACCACAAGGGCTTTCCGACATTTGGTTGTTCAAGAGACAAACGTGCAGCCACACCGGCTCCGGGGCTAGGAATACCATGCGTGAGAATCAATCCGACGTCTTCGATCTGTTTTCCGAGGTTTACAAGAATGCGGCGCAGGAGGAGATAAGCCTCCAGCAATATCTGCTTGCCTGCCGCGAGGACAAGTCGATGTACGCCTCGGCGCCCGAGCGGATGGTCGAGGCGATTGGCGAGCCGACCTTTGTCGATACCAGCAAGGACGAGCGGCTTGGCCGTATTTTTTCGAACCGGACGATCAAGATCTATCCGACCTTCGCCGACTTTTACGGTATGGAGGATACGATCGAGCGTATCGCCGGTTATTTCCGCTATGCCTCGCAAGGGCTCGAGGAACGCAAGCAGATACTCTATCTCCTCGGCCCGGTCGGCGGCGGCAAGTCCTCGCTTGCGGAGCAGCTGAAAAGGCTGATGGAGCAGCGTCCGATCTATACGCTGAAGGTCGGCGGCCAGGTCAGCCCAGTGTTCGAATCGCCGCTCGGGCTGTTCGACCCCGATCGCATGGGCGACCTTTTGGAGGACAAATACGGCATCGCCCGGCGGCGACTGAACGGCCTGATCTCGCCCTGGGCGGCCAAGCGCCTCGACGAATTGTCCGGCGACATCTCCAAATTCAGCGTCGTCAAGCTGATGCCGTCCAGGCTTCGCCAGATCGGCATCGCCAAGACCGAGCCGGGCGATGAGAACAACCAGGACGTTTCGGCCCTGGTCGGCAAGGTCGACATCAGGCAGCTGGAAAACTTCAGCCAGTCCGATCCGGATGCCTATTCCTATAGCGGCGGGCTGAACCGGACCACGCAAGGACTGCTCGAATTCGTCGAGATGTTCAAGGCGCCGATCAAGGTGCTGCATCCGCTGCTGACCGCGACCCAGGAAGGCAGCTACAACGGCACCGAGAATTTCGGCGCTTTCCCCTATCAGGGCATCATCGTTGCCCATTCCAACGAATCGGAATGGCTGCAGTTCAAGAACAACAAGAACAACGAGGCGTTCCTCGACCGTATCCTGGTGGTCAAGGTGCCGTATTGCCTGCGGGTCACCGAAGAGCGGCAGATCTACGAGAAGCTGTTGCGCGAAAGCGAATTGGCTAACAGCCCCTGCGCTCCGGAAGTGCTCGATATCCTCAGCCGGTTCACCGTTTCGACCCGCCTGGCCGAACACGACAATTCGCCGCTCTACACCAAGATGCGCGTCTATGACGGCGAGAACCTCAAGGAAACCGATCCCAAGGCGAAGTCGGTCCAGGAGTACCGAAACGCGGCCGGTGTCGATGAAGGCATGACCGGCGTCAGCACCCGCTTCGCCTTCAAGATCCTGTCGCAGACCTTCAACTACGACACCGAAGAGGTGGCCGCCGATCCGGTGCATCTGATGTACATCCTGGAAGAGGCGATCAAGCGCGAGCAGTTCCCGAAGGAAACAGAGGCGGACTATCTCGATTTCATAAAGTCCGAGCTGGCGACCCGTTATGCCGAGTTCATCGGCCACGAGATCCAGAAGGCTTATCTGGAATCCTATAGCGAATACGGCCAGAACCTGTTCGACCGCTACATCGCCTATGCCGATGCCTGGATCGAGGATCAGGACTACAAGGATACCGATACCGGCCAGATCCTCAATCGCGAGGTTCTGGACAACGAACTGTCGCAGGTCGAAAAGCCGGCCGGCATCGCCAATCCCAAGGACTTCCGCAACGAAGTGGTGAAGTTCACGCTGCGCGCGCGGGCCAGAAACCACGGCCGCAACCCATCATGGACAAGCTACGAAAAGCTGCGCGAAGTCATCGAGAAGCGGATGTTCGGGCAGGTCGAAGATCTGCTGCCGGTGATCAGCTTCGGCTCCAAGCAGGACAGCGTGACGGAGAAGCGGCATACCGAATTCGTGCAGCGGATGATCCAGCGCGGCTACACCGAGCGCCAGGTCCGCCGGCTGGTGGACTGGTACATGCGGGTGAACAAGGCGGGTTGAAGCCAGCCCGGGGTAACATATGCCGATCTTCATCGATCGCCGACTGAACCCGAAGGACAAAAGCCTCGGCAACCGGCAGCGTTTCCTGCGGCGGGCGCGCGAAGAGTTGAAGCGCACCATCCGCGATCAGATCCGCACCGGCAAGATCGCCGACGTGGACGCCGAGCATGCCGTTTCGATGCCGGCGCGAGGCACCGGCGAGCCGAGCTTCAAGGATGCCCGGAACAGCGGCAGCCGCCAGCACGTCCTGCCCGGCAACAAGCATTTTGCCCCAGGCGACCGGCTGCCTAAACCCGGCCAGGGCGGCGGCATGGGATCCGCCCCGGGGAGAACCGAATCGGAGGACGATTTCCGTTTCGTGCTGTCGCGCGAGGAGGTGCTCGACCTCTTTTTCGAAGACCTCGAACTGCCTGATATGGTCAAGCTCAACCTCAAGGAGATCCTCGCCTTCAAGCCGCGCCGGGCCGGCTTCGCCGCGACCGGCTCGCCGACCAACATCAATGTCGGACGCACGATGCGCAACAGCCATGGCCGCCGCATAGCGCTCAGGCGCCCCAAGCAGGAGGCGGTCGACGCTGTCGCGCAGGAGATCGCGACGCTGGAGGCGAAGCCGCAAAACGCCGAGATGCGGCAGCGCATCGTGGCGCTTCAGGAAGAGCTTGAGCGGCTGGAGCGCCGCCGCAAGCGGATCGCCTTTGTCGATCCGGTCGATATCCGCTTCAACCGCTTCGACGCCCAGCCGGTGCCGAACGCCAATGCGGTGATGTTCTGCCTGATGGACGTGTCCGGTTCGATGGGCGAACGCGAGAAAGATCTGGCCAAGCGCTTTTTCGTGCTGCTGCACCTGTTCCTGAAACGGCGCTATGACCGCACCGAGGTGGTCTTCATTCGCCACACGCACGAGGCGCAGGAGGTGGACGAGGAAACCTTCTTCTACAACACTCAGAGCGGCGGCACGGTGGTTTCCACGGCGCTCGAGGAGATGCACCGCATCGTCGAGCAACGCTATCCCAGCCGCGAATGGAACATCTATGTCGCCCAGGCCTCGGACGGCGACAATTTCGTCACCGATTCGGAGCGCTGCATCACCCTTCTCGACGAACAGATCATGCGGCTTTGCCAGTATTTCGCCTATGTCGAGATCCTCGACGAGCGTGAGAGCCACATCTTCGGCGCCACCGACAACGGCACGTCGCTGTGGCGTGCCTACAGTGCGGTCAAGCTGAGATGGTCGAACTTCCAGATGAGCCGCATCGCCACGGCGGCCGACATCTACCCGGTTTTCCGCCAGCTCTTCGCCAGACAGCCGGGTTATCAAAAGAGCGCTGAAAGAGGGGGCTGATGGCGAGCAAATCCGGGTTGCTGTTTTCCGGTTCCGACTGGGATTTCAGGACGCTGTCGCGTGCCTACGAGACCATCGAGGCGGTCGCCACGGAAGAGCTCCACCTCGACGTCTATCCGGTGCAGATGGAGATCATCTCCTCAGAACAGATGCTCGACGCCTATTCCTCTGTCGGCATGCCGCTGATGTACCGGCACTGGTCGTTCGGCAAGCACTACCTCTACCAGGAATTGCTCTATCGCAAAGGCGGACGGGGGCTGGCCTATGAACTCGTCATCAATTCCAATCCCTGCATCGTCTATCTGATGGAGGAAAACACCATGGCTCTGCAGGCCCTGGTGACGGCGCACGCGGCACTCGGCCATAACCATTTCTTCAAGAACAATTATCTGTTCCAGCAGTGGACGGATGCCAGCGCCATCCTCAGCTATCTCGACTTCGCCAAGGGCTACATTGCCCGCTGCGAGGAGCGGCATGGCGTCGATGCGGTGGAAGAGATCCTCGATGCCGCACATGCGCTGATGGAACAGGGCGTGTTCAGATATCACCGGCCGCCGAAACTGTCGTCGGAAAAGCAGCGCGAGGGCGTTCGCGAGCGCCTGGAATACGAGGAGCGTTCCTACAATGACCTATGGCGCACGCTGCCGCCTTCGAAGGACGGCACCAAGCCCCGCGAGACGGATACAATGGCGGAGCGCAAGAAATCGCTCAAGCTGCCCGAGGAAAACCTGCTTTATTTCCTTGAGAAGAACAGCCTGATCCTGGAACCCTGGCAGCGTGAGGTCATCCGGATCGTCCGCGTCATCGCGCAGTATTTCTATCCGCAGCGCCAAACGCAGGTGATGAACGAGGGCTGCGCCACCTTCGTGCATTACACGCTGATGAACCTTTTGTTCGACCGCGGCCTGATCGGCGAAGGCGCCATGCTGGAAGTGCTGCGCAACCATTCGAACGTGATCTTCCAGCCGGGCTTCGACGATCCGCGCTTTTCCGGCATCAACCCTTACGCGCTGGGCCTCGACATGATGCAGGACATCCAGCGCATCTCGACCGCGCCGACCGCCGAGGACCGCGACTGGTTTCCCGATATCGCCGGCAATGGCGACTGGCGCCAGACCCTGCTGGACGCCTGGGCCAACCATCGCGACGAGTCCTTCATCCGCCAGTATCTGAGCCCTACCCTGATCCGGAAATGGCGGTTCTTTGTGCTTGCCGATGCGGCCAACGATCCGCACTACGAAGTCGCCTCGATACACAATGAGCGCGGCTACGAGAGCATCCGCGCCGCACTCGCCCACAGCTACGACATCGGCGCCAGCCGGCCGGACATCCAGGTGGTGGACGTGGACCTGCTCGGCGATCGGCATCTGCGCCTGCAGCATAAGGTCAAGGACGGCATAGTGCTGGAAGGCGGCAGCCGCGACGCCACGCTGCGCCATATCCGCAAGCTCTGGGGCTACGAGGTCAGCATGGCCGCGGTCGACGCGCAGACCGGCGCCACAGTCCACGAACGGTCGACCAGCCAGATCGGGGAATGACCGAACCGGACTTGCCGGCGAAGTCGGGTGTCGTTGCCTTTTCCGGATCACCAACGACCCTATCTACGCGCGCACCTTGACATGGTCGGGAGCAGGAGCATGCGCGCATTGATGATCGCCACCCTTCTTCTGGTCGCCGTCTCGATGGCGCTCTCGCTCGCGCACGCACTGGAATTGCCCGGCAAGTTGCGCCTCAAGGAGGCCACCTACAAATCAGTGCAGGCGATCTATTATCCCGGCTTCACGATCGGCGGCTTCGCCGAAATCGGCGGCATCATTGCCCTCGCCATCCTGCTCTACCTGACGCCTTATCCAAGCGCTCGATTCTGGTGGACCCTGGCGGCGCTTGCCTTCCTGCTGGCGGAACATGCGACCTATTGGTTGATCACGCATCCCGTCAATAATTTCTGGGTGCAAGACGTTGCCATGCCGCAATCAGCCGCGACGTTTTTTTCAATGTTCTCTCGAAAGCAGACCGGCGACTGGAGAGACTTGCGCAACGTCTGGGAGGCTTCGCATGTCGCCAGGGCAGGCCTGGCGATGCTGAGCCTCGTCTCAATTGCTATCGCCGCGACATTTTTTGCCGAATAGCGCCGAGGAGATCAAGACGGCGCCCTCGTCCGCCAATTTGCGGCTACGAACGCTGCATCCGTCAGATCAGAGAACGGACCCGGCGGCCGTATTGTCTTAACGTCAAGCGATCCTGCCATTTCAGCGGTCGGCGCGATGCTTGTTGTGGGCGCTTTCCTGGTGCTCGCCGCGGATGATGTTGCGGTCGTCGGGATCGGCAATGTCCTTCGGGTCCGATCTGAGCTCGGCACCGCGCCGGAACGCCTCGCGCTCTTGCCTGGTCTTTTTCAAATCCGCTTCCGCGTCGAAATCCTTGCCGGCGTTTTTCGTGTTCTCGCGCTCTTCGATAATGCGCAATTGCTGCTCATGAGTCTTTTTTCCGGCCATCGGTGACCTCCTTCTTTTGATTTTCCGCTTTGCCAGGGTCCAAATTCGCTACAGCCCGAAAGGATAGGTCTCGGGAAGGCCTGTCCCAACATGTTCCGGCCCAAGCGGCGTCACGGCACTGGTTTCATCGAACCAGACGAAAGCATCGAACTGGCGGGCGAGCGAGGCGTCCGCATAATGGCTGTGGAGCTCGGTTTCGGGCCGGTAGATGACGCCGATAAAGCGTTCCAGCCGGCGCTCCAGAAGCCGTTCGCGCAGCGTGTCGTCGCGCTCGAAATCGAGCAGGAAAGGCGAGACGCCGCTGTCGTGGCAAAGCCGCTCATAGCTGTCGTTGTGGGAAGGCCGAACCGGTTTCACTTCCATGTCGCCGTCCCAGTCGGTGGCGGCGGCCACCGTCCCGGAATGCGTACTGAGCCCGATCAAGGCAACCTCGTCGCCAAAACGCTGGCGGCAGAGCTGGCCGATGTTCAGTTCGTCCCTGACGATCCCCATCTCGGTGTAGCGGGCATCGCCGATATGGGAATTATGTGCCCACACCACCGCCTTGGCGTTCGGGCCGCGGGCCTGCAGCAGGTGCTCCAGCGTTTCGAACATATGGGTGTCGCGCAGGTTCCAGGATTGCGCGCCGCCATAATACATAGTGCGGTAATAACGCTCGGCGGAGGCGACCAGGCGGGCATTCTGGCTCGCGTCGAGGAAATCGATGCCGTCCTGCTGCGCGTAGTCGAGCTCTCTGGAAAGCAGTTCCCGGCATTGCTCGAGCACGGCCTTCTCGCATTTCTGGTAACCGGAGGTGAGTGCGACACGGCCATAGGTGGCCGGGTCGTTCTGCCACGGCGTCAGGCAGCCATAGCGTTCGCGCGCGATCCTTGCGGCCTGTGGGTCGACCCGATCGAGATATTGCAGGACCGCCGCTATCGATCCACCCATATTGTAGATGTCGAGGCCATAGAACCCGGCCCGCCGGGAGGATAGCCTGATCCGCTCATTATGCTGTCGCATCCAGTCGACGAACACGGCGACATCGGTGTTGCGCCACATCCAGGTGGGAAAGCGCTGGAACGGCGGATCGGCGCCGGGCCGCGGCGGCCGATGGCGGACGTAGCGGTCGATCGCCGCGGCATCGGGCCAGTCGGCCTCGACCGCGACGATGGTAAAGCCATGCTTCTCGATCAGCGTGCGAGTGATCGCCGCGCGCGCGCGATAGAACTCAGATGTGCCGTGGCTGGCTTCGCCGAGCAAGACGACGCGGCGGTCGGCAAACCGGTCGAACAGCGCACCGAAGGCCGGATCGTCGAAATCCGGAAGCGGTTCGGCGGCGGCCGCTATCATCTGCGGCAGGCTGCTCCTGCGCTGATGCCGGTGCGGAAGATCGGCCGCTATTTGGCTGTCGCTGCCTGGCTCGCCCCAGCCTTGCTCGCCGATCAGCGGAACAAACCGCACGCCGCCGAAATCCTCCTCGGTGTAAGTTGCGGCGCCGGTGCGGGTGACCTTGAGCAGGCGCTGCGAGTCGAATTCATCGCCGACCGGGATGACAAGCCGGCCGGCGACGTCGAGCTGTTCCTGCAGGGCGAGCGGCGCGCCGGGGCCAGCGGCCGCAACCAGGATCGCATCGAAGGGTGCCGCCTCGGGCCAGCCCTTGGTGCCGTCGCCGGTGCGGACTTCGATATTGTCGTAGCCAAGCTTTTTGAACCGCTGCCTTGCCGTTTCAGCCAACGCGGCGTGGCGCTCGATCGTGTAGACGCGTTCGACGATCCGGCTCATTACGGCAGCCGCATAGCCCGAGCCGGTGCCGACCTCTAGGACGTGGTCGCCGGCTCCGATCTCCGCCATTTCGATCATGAATGCAACGATATAGGGCTGCGATATCGTCTGACCTTCGGCGATCGGCAGCGGCCCGTCCTCATAGGCGAATTCTTCGAAACCAGGCTCGACGAAAGCCTCGCGCGGGACCTCGCGCATCGCCTGAAGGACATTGCGGTCGCGAATGCCACGGCGGCTCAAGTGGATGTCGACCATTTGGTTGCGGGCATGGGAGAGATCGAGCATCTTTTTGCTCCTCCTATGGGCCTCCGCTACAATCGCCCAAGCTGCTCAACGCCACCTCGGCCGGCTCGTATCTCAGGGCCTCGGCAGTCCCTTTGGATTCAAGCAATGCGGTGCATCTCCCTAACCGTTAGCAAGCCCCGAGGTTCCCCAAAAGACCGACCCGCTTTTGTGTGGCGAGGCGGGTTGCAGGATCGGCAAGCGGGCGCTGGCCACGCCGCCCAAACTTATTTCGAGGCAAATCCTTTCTCCGACGCGACGCCACCCCAGATAACGACGGACGAGGGTATTCCGGAGGCATTTCCATGAACGACGAGGCTCGCACCACTGCGCAAACAACCGGCCTTGACCAGGTCGATCTGATGGACCGCTACTGGCGCGCCGCGAACTACATTTCGGTTGGCCAGATCTATCTGCTCGACAATCCGCTCTTGCGTGAGCCCTTGCGGCCCGAGCACATCAAGCCACGGCTGCTCGGCCATTGGGGCACGACGCCCGGCCTCAATTTCATCTATGTGCATTTAAACCGGATTATCCGTGAACGTGGTCTCGATGTCCTGTTCATCTGCGGGCCGGGTCACGGCGGCCCGGCAATGGTCGCGAACACCTGGCTCGAGGGCACCTACAGCGAAATCTATCCCGAGGTCGGCGGGGACGAAGACGGCCTGCGCAAGCTGTTCCGGCAGTTCTCGTTTCCCGGCGGAGTGCCGAGCCACGCGGCTCCGGAGACGCCCGGCTCGATCCACGAAGGCGGAGAGCTCGGCTATGCGCTGGTCCATGCCTTCGGCGCCGCCTTCGACAATCCGAACCTTGTGGTTGCCTGCGTCGTCGGCGACGGCGAAGCCGAGACCGGCCCGCTCGCCGCGGCCTGGCATTCCAACAAGTTCCTGAACCCGGCATCCGACGGTGCCGTCCTGCCGATCCTGCATCTCAACGGCTACAAGATCGCCAACCCGACGATCCTCGGCCGCATGGAAGACGAGGCGTTGCGCAGCCTGTTCCTCGGCTATGGCTACGAGACCTTCTTTGTCGAAGGTCATGAACCTGCCACGATGCACCGCGAGATGGCCCGCACGCTCGATACCGTGCTCGACCGGATCCACTCCATCCAGGAGCCTGCAAGAGCCGCGGGCTGGAAGGGAGAGCGGCCGCTGTGGCCGATGATCGTGCTGCGCAGCCCAAAGGGCTGGACTGGGCCGAAAGAGGTCGACGGCAAGAAGGTGGAGGATTTCTGGCGTTCGCATCAAGTGCCGGTGTCGAATGCACGCGGCGATGCGGCGCACCGCCAGATCCTGGAAGACTGGATGCGCAGTTACGAGCCGGAAAAACTGTTCGATAAAGGCGGCCATCTCCTGCCGGAGCTCGCGGCGCTGGCGCCCACAGGGTCAAGACGCATGGGTGCAATACCCTACGCCAATGGCGGCCTGCTGAAACAAGACCTGGTGCTCCCCGACTGGAAAGGCCTGGCGCTCGACGTACAGCGTCCGGGCGGTGCTGTCGGAGAGGCGACGCGGACCGTCGGAAGCTATCTTCGCGATGTGATCCGCTTGAACGCCGATGCCAGGAATTTCCGACTGATGGGGCCGGACGAGACGTCCTCCAACCGCCTCGACGATGTGTTCGAGGTCACGGATCGGATCTGGATGGAGCGGATCGAGCCTTACGACGTCCATCTTTCCCGCGACGGCCGCGTCATGGAAGTGCTCAGCGAGCACCTTTGCCAAGGCTGGCTGGAGGGCTATCTGCTGACCGGCCGCCACGGCCTGTTCTCGTGCTACGAGGCGTTCGTCCACATCGTCGATTCCATGGTCAACCAGCACGCCAAATGGCTGAAGACCTCCGGCGAACTTGCCTGGCGCAAGCCGATCGCCTCGCTCAACTACCTGCTGACCTCGCATGTCTGGCGACAGGATCAACGGCTTCAGCCATCAGGACCCGGGCTTTGCCGATTTCGTCGCCAACAAGAAAGCCGACACGGTAAGGCTCTATTTCCCGCCCGACGCCAACACGCTGCTGTGGATCACCGACCATTGCCTGAAAACCTACAACCGCATCAACGTCATCGTCGCCGGCAAGCAGCCGGCGCCGCAATGGCTGTCCGCCGAAGGCGCGGAAGCACACTGCCAGGCCGGCGCCGGCATCTGGGAATGGGCCGGGACGGTTGCCAAGGACGAAGATCCGGATGTGGTCCTGGCCTGCGCCGGCGACGTGCCGACGCTGGAGACGCTGGCTGCAGCCGATATCCTGCGCTCGGGCATTCCGGACCTGAATATCCGCGTCGTCAATGTCGTCGACCTGATGATTTTGCAGTCGAATTCCGAGCATCCGCATGGCTTTGCCGACGACAGGTTCGACGCGCTGTTCACCAGGGCCAAG
Organism: Mesorhizobium sp. M0185; assembly: GCF_040322175.1. Taxonomy (NCBI): domain Bacteria; kingdom Pseudomonadati; phylum Pseudomonadota; class Alphaproteobacteria; order Hyphomicrobiales; family Phyllobacteriaceae; genus Mesorhizobium; species Mesorhizobium sp. M0185. The sequence continues at coordinate 84,811 of NZ_JAMYSY010000015.1, forward strand.
CCGGTCATCTTCGCCTATCACGGCTATCCCTATCTCATTCACCGTCTGACCTACCGGCGCGCCAACCACGACAACATGCATGTGCACGGCTTTCGCGAGGAAGGCACGACGACGACGCCGTTCGATATGGTGGTGCTCAACCAGCTCGACCGCTATCATCTGGCGCTCGCCGCGATCGCGCGTGTGCCGGGGCTGGCCGAGCGGGCGAAGGATCTTGCCGCGGCGTTGCACGGGAAATTGGCTGAGCACACGGCCTATGTCCGCGAACATGGCGAGGACATGCCCGAGATCCAGAAATGGTCCTGGCCGCAGGACGGCGCGACGAGGGCCGGCGATTGATGCGACGATCGATCCTCGCGCTGAATGCCGGCTCTTCCAGCATCAAGTTCGGGCTTTACGATCTTGAAGCGTCCGCCGAGCTGGATCTTGCCTCGCGCGGTTCGCTGGATTTGGGCGATGCGCCAAGGCTGACCGCAAAAGCCGCCGATGGGGCGGTGCAGTGCGATCGGCCACTTGCAGCAGACGCATCGCCCGATTTAGGCATCGGCCAGATGCTGCAATGGATCGAGAACGAACTTGGCGGAAGGAAATTGATCGCCGCCGGCCATCGCATCGTCCATGGCGGACGCGAGTTCGTCGAACCTGTCCGCCTGACGCCGACAATTGTCGAGGCTCTCGACAGGCTGACCCCGCTTGCGCCACTGCACCAGCCGCGCAGCCTCGCGCCGATCCGGGCGCTTGCCGCGTTGCGGCCCGACCTGCCGCAGGTCGGATGCTTCGACACCGCCTTCCATCGGACCATCGAGCCTCTGGTCAGCCGTTTCGCGCTGCCGCGCCGCTATGAGGCAGACGGCATCCACCGCTACGGCTTTCACGGGCTTTCCTACGAATATGTCGCCGGCCGGCTCAAGCAGATATCGCCCGATCTGGCGGCGAAAAGAACCATCGTCGCCCATCTCGGCAATGGGGCGAGCCTGTGCGCCATGCGCGCCGGGCGCAGCGTCGATACGACGATGGGCTTTTCGGCGCTTGACGGCCTGGTCATGGGCACGCGCTGCGGCGCCATCGATCCGGGCGTGCTTTTGTACCTGCTGCTGGAAAGAGGCGTTTCGGGAGAGGCACTGCAGCACATGCTCTATGAGGAATCCGGGCTGCTCGGCGTGTCCGGTATTTCCGGCGACATGCGCTCGCTGGAAGCCAGCGACGACGGCCGGGCCCGCGAAGCGGTGGAGCTTTTCGCCTTCCGCGCCGCCAGGGAAGTTGCCGCCCTCGCCAACACGCTGGGCGGGCTGGAATGCCTGGTGTTCACCGCCGGCATCGGCGAGCACTCGGCCACGGCCCGTAAAGCGATTTGCGACAGGCTTGACTGGCTCGGCGTGGCGATCGACGAGGCCGCCAACAGCTCTCATGCCGCGCTGATGAGCCAGGCGGAGAGCAAGGTGGAAGTCCGCGTCGTGGCGACCGACGAAGAAGGTGTCATCGCCCGCCACACGCGCAAGGTGATGGAGGGGCCCGGCTGAGGCGGATGGCCTCGAATGGCGGCGCTTGCTCGACCGGCTACGTCGCGAGGGCGGCCGATCTGTTGAACACGATGGTCACCCGCGTTCCTTTGCCGGGGGCAGAATCCACCTCGAACCGGGCTTTGGCATTTTTCGGTCAGCGATTGAGCGATCAGTGCTCCGAGCTTGCCGGGTTTCGGCCAGGTCTCGCCTTCGCTCGGTTTTTTCGGCTCGGCGGACATTCCAAGCTTTCGATGTTTCGGGTGGGACCATGATCAATATCAGGTCGCTCGCCAACTGCGAAGGCCGCTCATTGCCACCACGCGGCCAGGCATGGCGGAGAGCCGAGATCGTGGTTGAGAAGCGGCTGAAGGCTCAGCTCGACTGGCTCTGCTCGACCAGATGGTATTTGTACCGGTCGCGAATATGCTCGTTGAAGAACCGGCCCTTTGACGAGGCTTTGCGGAATGCCGCGTGGACCTGCGGCGGCACGTCCTCGTAATCATAGCGGTTTCCGCTCGGGACGAACCATACGGAGAGGATCCTCGTCGCCGGTTGGTAATCGATGCTTCTGATCGCAGTTGAAGGCATCCTCGACAGGTCCAATGCTCGGCAGTGCTCCATTCCATATCGTCATGTGAATAACCCTGCACGGAGAGCGAGGTTCCTTGCTGCCGAAGCAGCCTTGCCGCTACGGGCCGGCTTCACCAAATACGGTTGATGCCATCGCCCAAGACATCGGCTGCAGCCCGCCAGGGCGATCTCTTTGCCGCCGCCGACGACCTGCCGGAAGGATTCCGCTACCGGCCCGAACTGATCACGCCGGACGAAGAAGCAGCGTTGGCGAGCCAGCTCGCAAGCCTGCCTTTTCAGGCCTTCGACTTTCACGGCCATCTGGCAAACCGGCGGGTGGTCGGTTTTGGGCTGCGTTATGATTACGACCGGCGCGAAGTCGTCGAGGCACCGCCGATACCCGGCTTTCTGCTGCCGCTCAGGGAAAAGGTTGCAGCCTTCGCCCGCCTGCCCGCCGAGACCTTCGTGCAGGTGCTGATCAACGAGTACCGGCCGGGCGCCGGTATTGGCTGGCACCGCGACAAGCCTCATTTCGAGGCCGTCGCCGGTGTTTCCCTGCTGGCCGCCTGCAGCTTTCGCCTGCGGCGGAAAAACGGCACGCGATGGGACCGCAAGACGGTCACCGTCGAGCCAAGATCGGCCTATCTGATGACGGGCGCCGCGCACAGCGAATGGGAGCACAGCATTCCGCCGGGGGCGGAGCATCGCTACTCGATCACGTTGCGCACGCTGCGGCCGCAACGCGCTTAAAGCAGAGCGGTGAGGAAGCCCGAGCACTGCCCTAAGAACTGGGCTGAAACAAATTCATCCGTCGCCATGCCGGCCGGCAAAGTCCGCCAGCATGGCGCGCTGGCCTTTCAGGATCTTGAGGTTGGCTTCAGGCAGGGAGAACCAGCCCGCTTTGTCGACTTCGGCAAATTCCTTCATCGAGCCGGACCTTGGCGGCCATTCCATGACAAAGGTGTTGCTGCTGATGGCGTCGCTGTCGAAATCCGCCTCGACGCACCATGCGATGACGAGCTTGCCGCCCGGCTGCCTGTAGCTGCCAAGGTGTTCGAAAACGCCATCGATGGCGACGCCTAGCTCCTCTTCGGCCTCGCGTTTTGCCGCCGCCAGCTCGTCCTCGTTCTCGTCGACCAAGCCCTTCGGGATCGACCATGCGCCGTCGTCCTTCGTCGCCCAGAATGGGCCGCCCGGATGCACCAGCAAGATCTGGAGATGTCCTTCCCTTCGGCGAAAGATGAGCAATCCTGCGCTGCGTTGGGCCATTCCGCTATTTCCCCTGACGAAAATGAAACGAACGTCCGGGCCGGCATGTGGAACAGCCTGCCATGGCGGAACGATTTCCGCGCGCAGCCGTTCCGTCCGTTCGACAAATGAGTGATCGACATGGCGACGCCGCGAGCTGCCTGGAAGGGCTTTATGAAAGTCGGATCGGTTTCCTGTGGCGTCAAGATCATCGGTGCCGTCAGCGAGGCCGAGAAAGTGCATTTCAGGATCCTGAACCGCAAGGACGGTCTCCCGGTCAAGAGCGCCTATCTAGACGAGGAGACCGGCGACACGGTCGCGGCGGCGGAGCAGGTAAAAGGCTATGAGGTCGAAAAGGGTGAGTTCATCCATATAGAGCCGGACGAAATCAAGAAACTGAAGATGGTATCGCAGCATACGCTCGAGATCGGCGAGTTCGTGCCTGCCGCCGAAATCGACGCACGCTACCTCGAAAAACCCTACTATCTCGTTCCGGCCGATGCGCCCTCCACGGAGGCTTTCGCGGTGATCCGGGACGCCATGGCCAGGAAAAAGGTAACAGCCCGCTCCTGCGTCGTGCTGTACCAGCGAGGCCGAGAGGTGCTGATCCAGCCGCTGGGCAAGGGCATGCTGATGACGGAATTACGCAACCACAATGAAGTGGTCGCGGCGGACGCGGTGTTCGAAGGGCTGAAGGCTCGCAAGGTCGATCCCGAGATGCTGGAAATCGCGCAATTGCTGATCGACAAGAAGCCCGCCAAATTCGACCCGTCGAAGTTCGACGATACTTATGAACAGGCGCTGGTTGCAATGATCGAGGCCAAGCGCAAGGGCAAGAAACCGCCCAAGCCGGCACCTGAGCCCAAGACGAACGTCATCAATCTCGCCGATGTTCTGCGCAAAAGCCTGGCGCAGGAAGGCGGCAAGGCTCCCAGCAAAAAGCCGAGAACGGCCCCGAAACGCAAATCAGCCTGAATGTCCGAAAGCGGATCGAACGGAACCGAAAACGCTCGCGCGCATTTAGATGACGTAGCAATCCGTCGGCAAGCCAAGCGGAGCGGGGGACTGGTGGACGTCGTTGAACTAAGGACTGGCGGGATCCCGCAAGTTTCCTCCGCCGATCTGATGCAGGCGTTGCCTGTGGCCGTCTACACCACCGACAAACAAGGCTACATTACCTTCTTCAACGAAGCCGCTGCCGATCTCTGGGGATATCGTCCGGTTATCGGCCAGGATCGCTGGTGCGGGTCATGGAAGCTTCGCCACCTCGACGGGCGACCGATGGCGCATGACGAGTGTCCAATGGCCGTTGCCTTGCTCGAGGAGCGGGACGTTCGTGGGGGCCGAGCCATCGCCGAGCGGCCGGACGGCCAACTCATCCCGTTCAGTGCGCATCCGGTCCTGCTTCGCAATGAAGCCGGCGAGGTTGTCGGTGCCATCAACACCCTGCTCGACCTGCGCATGCAGACGCTGGCCGACGACGCCGGCATAAGGCTCGCCGCCATCGTCGAATCCTCGATGGACGCCATCGTGTCCAAAGACCTGAACGGCATTATCACCAGCTGGAACGACGCGGCACAACGCCTGTTCGGCTATACGCCCGCCGAGGCGATCGGGCGCCCGGTGACGATCCTCATCCCGCCCGACCACCTGGATGAGGAAGCCATGATCATCAGCCGCATTCGCGCCGGCGAACGGATTCCTTCATACGAGACTATCCGGCAGCGCAAGGACGGCACCCTGGTTCCGGTTTCGCTCACCATCTCGCCGATACGCGACGGCATCGGGCGTATCATCGGCGCCTCCAAGATCGCGCGCGACATCAGCCCCCACAAGGAAAGCGAACGGCGCATCCGCACACTCATGCGCGAAGTCAACCATCGCGTTAAAAACCAGTATTCGGTGATCGTCTCGATGATCCGCGAGACCAGCAAGCTGGCCGGTACGCCAGAGGCCTTCCTTTCACGGGTCCGGGAACGCATCATGGCGCTTTCGGAATCGCACGACCTCCTGGTCGATGCGGAATGGCGTGGCGCGACCATCGGCGAATTGATCCATGCCCAGACCAAGGCCTTCGCGACACAGGCCCGGCTGTCGATGAGCGGGCCGATGATCATGCTGCAGCCGAACGCCGTGCAATATCTCGGCATTGCCTTTCACGAGTTGGCCACCAATTCGGTAAAGCACGGAGCGCTGTCGCACCATGACGGACGGGTCGAGGTCGAATGGACCGTGACCCCAGCCGCCGATGGCAGCGATGGCTTCCGCCTTGTCTGGCGGGAGCTGGACGGACCATTGGTCGATGAAAACACGCGACGCGGTTTCGGAACGGTTGTGCTCAAACGCGTCACGCCGCAGGCGCTCAGCGGCACCGGCCGCCTGGAATTCGCCAGGCACGGCATCAGCTGGACGCTGGAAGCGCCGCTGCGCTTCGTTCAGATGTCGATGGCTGGCATCGCGGCTGATTGAAGGCCGCTGCCTCGGCCGCGGCTTGGCGGCCGTGTGTTAGCGCAATCCCTGTGGTAGCAATCAGGAGGAGCAGCGATGAGTTGGCTGGGCACCTGGCGGAATCAGTACGGGTCGGTGGTCGAACTGACCAGCGAAGAGGGCGGACGGATCAGCGGAACCTTCCGGACGGCGCTGGAGGACAGCGCCTTTTTCGGGATGACGGTGCCGCTGTTCGGAGCCTGCCGTGGAGACGTCATCGGCTTCACTTGCGCGGCCGAAGGGCGGGTCGGAGCCGCAGCGGTGAGCTATACCGGCATTCTCAGGGATGGGAAGCTGGAGATGCTGTGGCACACCGTTGCGGAAGCCGCTTTGTCGGCGGAAAAGGAAGGTGCCCCGGCCCGAGCCAGGAAACTGCCCGCCTGGCGCGCCTTTGGAACCAGCCTCGACAGTTTTGAACGCGTCTCCTGACGTGTCGGGCCCGCCGCCGCGGCATTCAGCTCGCAAGTGAGGCAGCAGGGTTCCCGCGGTGCATCGGAACTCGCGCTGACGATGGCGCGTTAGCCAGGACATGCGCTGTTCGTTACGGGGTCGACCCAATGAGCGTGCTTTATCGCGCAGCGAAAATCGCCGAACAGGCCCATGCCGGACAGTCTGACAAGACAGGGCGGCCCTATATCGAACATTGCCGTCGGGTTGTCGATGCCGTCGAAACGCTCGACCAGAAAGCCATCGCCTATCTTCACGACGTCGTCGAAAAAGGCGACGGCTGGAACCGCGACCGGCTTGAGGCGGCCGGGTTTGGACCGTCCATCGTATCGGCCGTCGATGCCATGACGCGGCGGCCGAATGAGGGCGATGCCGCGTTCGTTCGCAGGGCTGCGGCCAACCCGCTGGCATTGCCGGTCAAGCGCGCGGATCTCGCCGACAATCTATGGCAGGCACGGCAGATCGGTGCCTCGACAGCGAAATACGAAGACGGCCTGCGCATTCTCAGGGAAGAGTTCGCGAGCTGACGGACAGCTGGCGGCTGTCGCCGATGTGGGTCTACTCGGTGACGTGCGGCGTGTGCCGCTTGTCTTCCGCGGGATCGGCGTCGATCCGCGCCCTGCCGGGATCGAACGCACCATGGCGGGCGATCGCCAATGCCGGGGTGTCGGGCGTCTCGTAGGCCCACATGAAGTCTTCTGCCGACGAACCGACCGCATGAACACGCCAATAGCTTGCCGTGCCCTTCAGCGGGCCGTGGCTCGTCGTGTTCGTCTTCTCCAAGAGGTCGAAATAGATGTCCTCGAAGGGTATGTAGAAAACAGGATCATGGCCGTCTTCATAGAGCACCTTTGCCCGCTCGCTCGACGCAATAATGGCATCGGAGAACCGGACGGTCACGGTTCCATCAAACGGGACAATCCTGAGCGGGCCTGGGCGGGGGGCGGAATCTGCGGCTAAGGACTGCATTCGACTTCTCCGTTGACTGCGCTGCCTTCCCGAAACGTACTATCGCCGGTCAGGGTTCCAGTTCTACGCTTCTCCTCTTCCGAAACTGTCGAGGAACCCGACAAGGTGATCGGCAACGCGCTCGGGTGCTTCGCGCGTCGGAAAGTGGCCGATGCCAGCCAGAAGCTGGCGCTCGTAATGGGCCGTGAAGTATAGTTCCTTGCCTTCGGACGATTGTGGCAGCACAACGCGGTCGGCATCGCCGTGGATCGTCAGAGTAGGCGCGGGAATGGACTTGGCGGAAATCTGGCGCCGGGCAAGATCGGCGTAGCGCGGATCGGGATCGGCTTCGCCCCAGCGAACCCTGTAGGAGTGCAACGTCACGTCGGCCCAATCGGGATTTTCGAAGGAAGCGGCAACGCTGTCAAAAAGCTCTTCCTCGAACCAGCCGGGCGGGCTCCAGCTTTCCCATTGAAAATGCGCGAACGCCTTGCCTTGCTGGCGAACGATCTCGGCGCCGCGATCCGTTGCCATGAACCATTGGTACCAGAATGCCCTGACCTGGTCCAACGGCGGCGTTGCGAATTCGCCCGGCTGCCAGCCAAGCGACAATGCCGAGCAGCACCGTATCCGTTCGGGAAATACCGAGGCGAGCAGGTAAGCGATCCGCGCGCCCCAATCGTGGCCTACGACCGCAAAACGGCCGAGGCCAAATGCGTCGGCGAAATCGATCACGTCCTGAGCCATGGCGGCAATTTCACCGGATCGCATGGTCTCGTCCGACAGGAAGGTGGTTTTGCCGAACCCACGCAGCCACGGCGCAAAGGTGCGGAAGCCGGCACGATGCAGGACAGGCGCAATGCGCGTGAAGGTGGTTGCGTCGTTCGGCCAGCCGTGGAGAAGCAGAACGGGCGCGCCGGCTCCAGGGCCACCGGCGATGTACGCGATGCGCAGCAACGGCGTGGTGCAGAAGGTGGGTGTTTCCATGATCCGGCCATCCCGTTTCGATCACGCCGCATGGCGTCAGATCGTTTTCGGCGCAAGTTTGCTGAACCGCGCGCGGCTGCGATTGTTCCATGACAGAGGCGGACTTCCAATGAAACCTCACCGCTGCTCGCGGTGGAAGAAGACCGACGGGAACGGTTTTCCAAGGTCGTCGTTGTTTCAGACCTCCGCACGCGCCATAATCGCAATGGCCGCCACTCGCCGACTCAACAGCAAATGGACCACATGCTGGATCGATCGCCTACCCTCCCAAGGTCGCTTGGCGCTGCGCTGCGAAGGGAAGTGCCGCGGTTTGCGGCACCCGGCAATGAAATTTCATGCACTACGGTCGCATCCTACAATGTGCATAAATGCGTCGGCACCGACGGCAGGTTCGATCCGGAGCGGGTCGCGGCCGTGGTCAAGGAACTCGACGCCGACATCATCGCTTTGCAGGAGGCCGACGAAAGAACCGGAAGCAGGCAGGGATTGCTGGATCTCGCAGCACTCGAGCGCGACAGCGATCTCGTCCCCACACACATCCCGGAAAACCGCCGCAGCCATGGCTGGCATGGAAATCTGATCCTGGCACGCCGCGGCGTGGTCGAAAGCGTGAACCAGATCCGGCTGCCCGGCCTCGAGCCGCGCGGCGCGGTGATTGCGGACCTGGAGCTGAAGGGCGTCTCGCTCAGGATCATAGCCGCGCATTTCGGCTTGCTGCGGCGCTCGCGCTCGCAGCAAGCCAACGCACTTGTCGAAGCCACGCACCCGGTTCTGCGGCCAACAATCCTGCTTGGCGACCTCAACGAATGGCGCGTCCGCAACAGGTCTTCGCTGCTGGCCCTGCTGCCGCATTTCGGTCCGATCGATGCGGTTCTGCCGAGCTTTCCGTCGCGCTTTCCGCTGTTTGCGCTCGACCGCATCCTGGCCAGGCCGCCGCACCTGATTTCCAGCATCGAGGTGCACAAGACGCCGCTGGCGCAGCGGGCTTCCGATCATCTGCCGATCAAGGCCCGGCTGAACCTGGACGCGATACGGCAGCCGCGACTGCAACCAGAATGAACCTGAAGGGTTGTTAGTCAGATTTCAGACGGTTTGCTTCGCTGATGTTTGTCGGTGCACTTTATGGATACAGCCATTTCGCGGTTTGCCCGGGACAAGATCGCTGCCGGCAATAGCGGGCTGGTGCTGATCGCCGACAATTATGACGCGTTTGCCGCACGAATCCTTGCCGCGCGCAGTGCCACCAGCAGCCTCGACCTGATGTACTATCTCTGGCACGACGACCATAGCGGCCGGCTGCTGATGCAAGAGGTCGTCAAGGCGGCGGAGCGCGGTGTCCGCGTCCGCATGCTGCTGGACGATATAAATCCGCGCAACAGCGACGCCGCTTACCTGGCGCTCAACAGCTACAAGAACATCGAGCTGAGGCTGTTCAACCCCAGCGGCATGAGGAACGGCAGCATCTTTCGCTCGCTGGAGATGGTTGCCCGGCTGTTTGCGATGACCCGCCGCATGCACAACAAGGCCTGGATCGCCGACGGGAGCCTGGCCATCGTCGGAGGAAGAAATATCGGCGATGCCTATTTCGACGCCGCGGAGACAAATTTCCGTGATCTCGACCTGTTGCTTCTCGGTCCTGCCGTAGGGCAGACGATGCAGATCTTCGAGGCGTTCTGGAATTGCGAGGCGGCAAAGCCAATCCAGCTGCTCAACCCGGCTGCGGTGGGCTCGCGCGCCGATTTCCTCGATAATCTCGATGCGACCGCGGACGGCCAGCTTTTGAACAGCCTCAGTGCCTGGCGCACGATCACGGAGTTCATTGCAGCGCACAGCGACGTCTGCTGGACGAAAGGCGTTCGCGTCATTTCCGATCCGCCGGAAAAGGTGCGCGGCAAGCGGCGCAGGAACTGGCTGACCAAAGAGCTGCTTCCCGCTATCGCGGCGACCAGGCAGCGCCTCGAAATCGTCTCGCCCTATTTCATCCCCGGCCGCACCGGGTTGGCCATCCTGTCGAAGCTGGTGGATCGTGGCGCCGAGGTTGCAATCCTCACCAACTCGCTCGCCGCGACGGACGTCGCCGCCGTGCACGGCGCCTATGCCAGATACCGCCGCAAGCTGCTTAAAAAAGGTATCCAGCTTTTCGAATTGCAACCCTTCAACCGCCAGGCCAACATCTCCGTTTTCGGCTCAAAGGGAGCCAGCCTCCATACCAAAGCCTTTACGGTCGACGACACGCTGGGGTTTGTCGGTTCCTTCAATTTCGATCCGCGTTCGGTGTCGTTGAATGCGGAAATGGGCGTGCTTTTCCACGATGCCAATCTGGTGATGGAGTTGCGCCGGCTGTTCGAGCACGAAAAGTCGCCGCAGACGAGCTATCAACTGGTCCTGGACAAAGGGGCCTTGCGGTGGCTCGGCATGGCGGATGGCGAGATGCGTCAATATTCGCGTGAACCGGAGGCCAGTCTCTATCGGCGCATCGTTGCAGCGCTGGTTGGCTGCCTGCCGATCGAATCGCAATTGTAGAAGCGACGGATTTGTCGGAACGGAACTCTTTGTCGGAACGGAACTCGGGGATCACGAGTTGTAACCCGTGTCCGGAGCATGCCGATGAAGACCACGATATACAGTTTTCTTGCCGAGCTCTTGCCGTTCTGGATGGCGCATAAACGCAAAATGCGCGCCGACCGCGCCGCTGAGCGGCCGACACGACCGGCTGCTGCCGATGACGATGGTCGGCCGACAAGCGATCCGAATCGAGCAACACCGGCGCGTCGGCGCAACACGTCTTAGGGCGGGATGCTTTCAAATTAGATCCCGCTCCAACTGTCTGGTTAGACGCAATTCCGCGACGCCAAGTGATTCCATTTGGCTGCAGAAGCTCCAGTTCCTAAGCGATCACGCTATCGTCAAGTATCGCTACCCGAAATCCGGCGTTGCCAAGCATCCATTTTGCAGCACGTACGTTAATGTGCACTACAGGGTTGCCGCTATAGGTGAGCGCCATGAGTGACAGTGCGATAGAATTCTTGCAGGACTGGATCCACGAAAACGTTCATGTGCCGCCGCCTCCGATCAAGCTTGAAAGGGAGGCGGAAATCCTCGCCAGGGAATGCAAGGAAGAGGCGGCCGATGCCGGCGTACCCATCGAAGACATCGAGGAAGAGGTTGGCGACCTCAAGGATCTGCTCGTCGCCAAGCTCGAAGACGCAGCCGAGGACGAGGCCCGGCAACTCAATGGCCACGGCCAAAAGATTTCTACGCTGGCGGCCGGGCAAAAGCGGGCCATATGAGGCCGGTCCGAGCGCAGGCAAGGCATCACGAGGTGCGCCGCTTCGGCCTATTGTCCGATCAGCGTCAGCCCGAACAGGATCATCAGCCAAAACCCGGCAGCAGCGACCGCAAGACGCGGCAGGACGCCGTCGTTGGCGAGATGCATGAACAGGATGGCGATGACGGCGGTCTTGGCCGCGGCGATCACCAGATTGAGTGCCGAATTGAAGCCGCCGAGCGCGAGGAAGGACGAGCCGACGGTCAGGGCCAGCAAGGCTAAAAGCCCGATATAAGCAAGCGTGAGTTTGCGGAACTCGCTCATCTGTTGATCAGATAGAGGACGGGGAACAGGAAGACCCAGACGACATCGACGAAATGCCAATAGAGGCCGATTGCCTGCACGCGCCGGAACCGGCTGGCCTCGATCGTGCGTGGCCACAGCGCGAGGATGCCGCCGATGACGATTACGCCGCAAATCAGATGCAAGGCGTGCAGTGACGTCATCGCGAAATAGAGGCCGAAGAAGAATTCGGCATGAACAGGATCCGGGCCCTTATAGATGAAAGGTGCGCCGAGCACCGGCGCCAGCCCTTCGCTGAATTCCCTGGCGTACTCCGTCGCCTTGATCGCCAGGAAGACGACGCCGAGCAGCGCCGTCGCAGCCAATGCCCAGCCAGCGGCGCGCCATCGCCGCGCGACCGTGTACATATGGGCGAGCGCCATGGCAAAACTGCTGGTGATCAGGACGACGGTGTTGGCCGTGCCCAACGGCAGCGACAGATGCTTCGCCGCGCCGGCGAAGGCGTCGCCATAACTCAACCGGGCGAACATGAAGACGAGCAGGATGGCGCCGAACAGCATCGCCTCGGAGCCGATGAACACCCACATGGCGAAGCTGTCGGCAGCCGTTTCGCGAGCCGGCCGGTCGAAGGCGATGCTTGTCGTCGGTGACTTCAAACCAGATCCTCCACCGGGTCCGACCGTTTCTCGGTCAGGCCTTTCATTGGATAGTCGTAGGCTGGTCTGGTGACGGTCGGCATGCGATCGAAATTATGCGCTGGCGGCGGCGAGCTTGTTTGCCATTCCAACCCGGTCGCTCGCCACGGATTGGCCGGCGCCTGCGCGCCTCGAAACAGCGACCATGCCAAGTAGAGGAGCGGCATCAGATGGCCGATCGCCAGCACCACGGCGCCAGCCGACGACAGGATGTGCCAGAAAGCGAATTCCGGCGGATAGGTATGGTAGCGCCGCGGCATGCCCAGAAAGCCGAGCACATATTGCGGAAAAAAGGTCAGGTTGAAGCCGATGAAGGTCACAGCCGCGGCTATACGGCCACAAACCTCCGAATACATTCGGCCGGTGAGTTTCGGCCACCAGAAATGCAGCCCTGCCATGTAGGCGGCCACCATGCCGCCTACCATGATGTAGTGGAAATGGGCGACGACGAAATAGGTGTCGTGAACGTGGACGTCGATGGCGAGCGCGGCAAGGAAAAGGCCGGCCAGCCCGCCGAAGGTGAACAATGCCAGGAAGAACAGCGCATAAAGCATCGGCGTCTCGAAGCTGATTTCGCCCTTGCGCAGCGTCAGGCTCCAGTTGAAGACCTTTATCGCCGATGGGATCGCGACGCAGAAGGACAGGAACGAAAACACCACGCCGGCATAGGCCGACTGCCCGCTGACGAACATGTGGTGGCCCCAGACGAGAAAGCCGAAGACGGCGATCGCCATCGAAGCCAGGGCGACGGCCTTGTAGCCGAACAGCGGCCGGCGGCTAAAGCAAGGCAGCACTTCCGAGACCACTCCCATACCTGGCAGGATCATGATGTAGACGGCGGGGTGCGAGTAGAACCAGAACAGATGCTGGAACAGCAGCGGATCGCCGCCGAGGGCGGGATTGAAGATGCCGATGCCGAAGACGCGCTCCAGCACGATGAGGATCAGCGATGCTGCAAGCACCGGCGTCGCCAGCACCATCACCAGGCTGGTGGCGTACAGCGTCCAGACGAAGATCGGCAGCCGGAACCAGGTGAGGCCAGGCGCTCGCAAGGTGTGGACGGTGACGATGAAATTGATGCCGGTCATGATCGTCGAAAAGCCGACAATGAAAACGCCGAATGCCGCGGTCGAGACAAAGCCGTTGGCATAGAGCGTCGACAGCGGCGTGTAGAAGGTCCAGCCGGTGTCGACGCCGCCCAAAACCACCGAGGCGAGCGCGAACAGGCTGCCGAACATGAAGACGTACCAGCTTGCCAGGTTGAGCCGTGGAAAGGCGAGGTCGCGCGCGCCGATCATCAGCGGCAGCAGGAAATTGCCGAGCGTTGCCGGGATCGACGGCACCAGGAAGAGCCACACCATGATGATGCCGTGCAGCGAAAACAGCCGGTTGTAGACATCGTCGGAGACCAGGTCGCCGGCCGGCGTCGCAAGCTCGATGCGCATCAGCACGGCAAAGGTTCCGCCGAGGAAGAAGAAGGCCGTCAGCGAGACGAAATAGAGCCACGCCACCCGTTTGTGGTCGGTTGTCAGCAGCCAGGAGCGCGGCCCGGCACCTTCTGCGAGATAGCTTGCCGACGCCAAATCGCTGCTCATTGCGGCGCCTCGTTTTTTGCCGCCGGGAACGAGGGAGATTGGAGCGATAGGGATTTGAGATAGGCCATCAGCATCTGCAGTTCGGCTTCGTCAACGAGACCGTCGAAGCTCGGCATCACCGGCTGGTAGCCGGCGGCGATTTCCTTGTTCGGGACAAGGATCGAATCGCGCAGATAGCGTTCGTCGGCGATGACCGTCTGCCGGTTGGCCAACGCCACCGGCTGGCCGAAAACCCCATCGAGGCCGGGCGCCCGCACCTTGCTGGAATTGCCGTGACAGCCGGAGCAGCCGAGCGCGCGGAACAGTTTCCCGCCGCTCGTGGCAAGGCTTTCGCCTTCACCTTGACTGCCGAGCCATGATGCATATTGCTCCGGCGCCAGCACCGTCACCCAGCCGCCCATCTCGGAATGCTGCGTGCCGCAATATTCGGCGCAGAACAGGTGATAACGCCCCGGCTGCGTGGCGATGAACCAGACATTGGCCGTGCGTCCGGGAACGGCATCCTGCTTGACCCGAAAGGCTGGCACGTAGAAGGAGTGGATGACGTCCTGTGATGCCAGCGACACCACCACCGCCTTGCCGACCGGCACGTGCAGCTCGTTGATCTCGCGCTGGCCGCCGGGATGGCGGAATTCCCACATCCATTGCTTGCCGAGGCCGGCGATCTCGACGGCGTCCGGTGGCGGACGGTCGCGCCGGACAAAAAGGACTGCGCCCCAGCCGAAGAAGATGAAGGCCATCACCAGGCTGGCAATGGTCCACGTCATCTCCAGCGGCAGGCTGCGGGCACGCGCCCCGGTACGGTCGGCTGCGGAGCCGATACGATATTTGACGGCGTAGCCGACAACGAGAACGGTCAGGAACAGGCCGAGCGCGACTGCGAAAGCCAGCAATGTGTAGAACAAGGCATCGACGCTGCCTGCGATGGACGAGGCTTCCTGCGGGAAAAACCGGATGCCGAAGCTCACGCCCGCCTCCCGCGCGCCAGCAGCAGTATGGCCGTCGCCAACCCCACCACCATCACGATGCTGGCGAGCTTCAACGCAGCCCAGATCGCCGGCGTATATCGCCCCTTGGACGCATCGAAGCCGGCGCAGAGCAGGAAGACATGATCGGCGATCGAGCCGAGCCTGCCGGAAGATGCCTCGACAAGGGCAAGCTCAAGATCGCGCGGCGTGAAGCTCAGCGCCGGCAGCACCTGCGCTATCCGGCCTTTTGGCGTCAGCGCGATGACCGCGATCGGATGGGCGAATTGGTCGATCGGGGCGTGGGTGTCGAAACTGATGCCGGCTTCCGCGGCAAGGGCGCCGCCGGCGCCGTCGGCACTGGTCAGGAACCGCCACGCCGACAGGTTCCTCGCGTCGGCCGCCGCGGCGACCGTGGCTTGCGCATCGCCCGCATCTTCGGGCGTGTCGGCGGCATCGATCGAGACGAACAAAGCGCGATAGGTGTCGGGGTCGAGCGAGGTCTTTTTCAAATCCGAGGCGACCGCCTGTTGGGTCACACCACAAAGGTTCGGGCATTTGTCGTAGCCGAAAATCAGCAGCGCCGGCCGGCCGGCAAGCATTTGGCCGATCGTGCGCTGCTCGCCGGACGCATCGCGAAACACCCGGTCGAGGCTGAGCTGCGCGCCGATCTCGGGATCGAAGGCCGGGCGTGCGAAAGCCATGGCCGGCAGTGCCGCGAGAAGGGAAAAAGCAGTTAGCCAGGCCTTCACGGCCGGCCTCCCTGGCCTGGCGCGGTCCGGCAGCGCGCGGCCTGTGGCGCGCGTGGTATCTCGGCCTCGACCAATCGGCAGTCGGCGCCGGCGGCCGGCGCCGGCTGCCCCCAGTTCGGCAAACCATGGCTGACGATCGCCCACATGGCGTCCTCGATCGGAATGCGGGCAATGCCGGCGGTGCGGTCGACCCAGCCGACCTTGTTCAGCTCCCGCTCCTCCGCCTTGCGGAAGGCAGCGAGGTCGTCTTCCGGAAAGCGCTGCAAGGCTGGACTGCCCCGCTTGCCGACCGATGACGGTCCCGGCAGCGGCCAGAACGGCCTGGTGTCGAAGATGAACCCGAGGACGATGACTGTTGCGGCCAGGAGCAGCAGCAGGCCGGCCGCGAAGGCAAGCAGCGCGCCCGGCCAGACGTCACGCGTTTCGGGATGGCGGGCCGCCCTAGCCATGGACCGGCCTCCGGCACCAGAGGGCGATCCGGTCCGGCCGGCCAAGCACGAAAAGCAGCAGCGCAAGCCAGAGGCCGCCAGCTCCTGCCAGCGCGGCAAGATCGTACCAGAATGCGATCACATTACCGTCCGCCAACGGCGGTCTGATCCGCCACAGGACATCGACGTAGTGGCCGGCCAGCACGATGCCGCAGATCGACAGCAGGCCGGCATGGCTGCGCCTCAGATCCCGGCTGAGCAGCTCGGCAAAGGGGACCGCGAATTGCAGCGCAATCAGCAGCCAGAGCAGATACTGCCAGCCATTGCTGCTGCGGATGAGGTACCAGCGGATCTCGTTCGGCAGGTCGCCGCCCCAGGTCACCAGCCATTGCATGAACGACAGGTAGGTCCACAGCAGCACGAAGCCGAACAGCATGTTGGCCAAATCCTCGCTGAGCGCGACATCCTCCTCGCCGCCCGGCATGACCTCGATCGAGCGGTTCACGCACAGTACCGTCATCGCCAGGGCGTAAGCGCCAACGACTTCGGCGGACGCTTCCAGCAGCGCATAGATGGTCGAGGAGAACTCCGGCTCGAGCGAGAGCATCCAATCGATGGCAAAGATCGTGAGCGCCAGCCCATGCGCAATCAATCCAGCGGCATAGGCCTTGCCGCGGCCGGCGCTGCCGTGGCCGCCATCGGCCGTTGTCCAGTCGAGCACACGCCACGCCAACACCAGCCAGATCGCGCCGCAGGCGGCAAAGCGCAGCAAAAAGAACGGAACGTTCAGATAGAAGAATTTCTGGCGCACGGTCTCAGGCAATGCAGCCGCGTCGGCACTCGCCCAAGGAAAGACCAGGTCAAGCCAGACCAGAACCGGCAGCAGCAGAAGCAGCGCCAGCGGCAGCGTCGCGACGAGAGCGCGCAGCGGCTGGCGGATTGCCTCGCCCCAGCGGCCGCCGGTCAGCCCATGCACCATCAGGATGGTCAGCGCGCCGAGCGGTAGGCCGAGCAGGAAGAGCGCCGCAGGCAGCCAGCCGGCCAACATGGCTCTGAAGTCGAAGGCCAATCCCGTGGCGCAAAGCACAAGTCCTACGGCGGCCACGGCAAGCGCCGGCAAAATCAAACGTTCGGCGGCAAGCCGCATCATCGCCCGCATCATCGATCCGGCTCCGCATTGAGCTCGGCGCGGAGGCTTTCCGGCAGCTCGGCAATTGGTGCATCGCGCGAATATTGCAGGGCGCGGATATAGGCGACGATCGCCCAGCGGTCGGCAGGCGGGACACGCGCCGCGTAGGAATACATGGCGCCATAGCCGTTGCTGATGACGTCGTAGAAATGCCTGTCGCTCGCCTTGCGCAACGCGTCCTGATGATAGGTGGGCGGCGCCGGAAAGCCCCGCTCGACGATCATGCCGTGGCCGTCGCCGGCGCGGCCGTGGCAAGGCGAACAGAAGATGTCGAAGCGCTGCTGGCCTCGCCGCAGCAGCGTCATCGTGACCGGATAGGGAAACGTGTCGGGTACCGGCGAAAGATCGGCATCGCGTGCGACCGTGTCCTCGACCGGCGCCCGCGCCGACATGCCGTCGGCGAACTGGTTGCTGCTTTCGAGCGGATCGTAGCGCGGCTGGTCCTCCATGTCCTGCCGGCAGCCGGCGACCAGCAAGGCTGCCGACAGCAGGATCGTGCGCATGTTCACGCCTCCACCTCCTCGACGGTTTCGGCGCCGAGCCGTGTCAGCTGGCCCTTGGTCACGCCCTTGCGGAACTTCGGATCGGCGGCCTCGACGAGCAGATAGAACTTGCCGCCGCGCGCATAGGTGAAGCTCGTGGCGTTGAAGACCGGGTGATAATATTCGGGCAGGCGATTGGCGGCCAGCATGCCGAAGAATGCGGCCAGCGCAGCGCCAAGTATCGCGGCCTCGAAGGCGATGACGAGAAAGGCCGGCCAGGAATGCAGCGGCCGGCCGCCGACATTGAGCGGAAAATCGATCTCGACCGAATAGAGGATCAGGCCATAGACAAACACCGCGCCGGCGACGGCGCCGCCAAGGATGGCCCATGGCAAGCGCGTCTTGCGCATGCCGAGCATGTCGGCCAGCCCATGGACATGGAACGGTGAGAACGCGTCCATGCGCCGGTAGCCGCGCGCCCGCATGGTGCGGACCGCCTCGGTCAGCGCTCCGGGATCGGCGAAAGCCGCAATGACGCCGTAAAGGCTCATCTTGCGCCGCCCCTCTCCCCGGCCAGCTCCTCGACCTCGAAAATGGTGATGGCCGGCAGGACGCGGATGAACAGGAAGACCAATGCGAAGAAGGTGCCGATCGAGCCGAACAGGATGCCGAAGTCGAGCCACCTCAGTGATTGTTCGCCCCAGGACGACGGCAGGTAATCGCGGCTTGGCCCGGTGACGACGATGACGTAGCGCTCGATCCACATGCCGACATTGATGATCAGGGCAATGGCGAAAAGCACCGCCATGTTGAGGCGCACCCGCCGGAACCAGAGCAATTGCAAAACAGCGCCGTTGCAGGCGAGCATGGTCCAGAACAGCGGCGCATAAGGTCCGAAGGCGCGCTGCCACATCATCGTGCGCTCGTAGGTTTCGCCCGAATACCAGGCGAAGAAAACCTCGGAGGCATAGCCGTAGATGACGATCATGCCGGCGGCGATCATCAGCTTGGCGGCATTGTCCATGTGCCGCAGCGTGATCAGATCCTGGACCGAAAACGCCCAGCGCAGCGGGATGGCGATGGTAAGCACCATGGCGAAGCCGGACAGCAGCGCGCCGGCAACGAAATAGGGAGGAAAGATAGTCGAATGGAAGCCCGGCGTGATGGCGAAGGTGAAGTCGAGCGAGACGATCGAATGCACCGAGACGACCAGAGGCGTGGCCAGTGCCGCCATCAGGAAATAGACCGTCTGGTAGCGCGCCCAATGAAAGGCCGAACCGCGCCAGCCGAGCGCCAGTATCCCGTAGAACAGCTGCGCCGGGCGCGATTTCGCCCGGTCGCGCAGGACGGCGAGATCGGGCAGCAGGCCCATATACCAGAACATCAGCGAAACGCTGGCATAGGTGGCGATCGCCGCGAAATCCCAGACCAGTGGGCTGCGCCATTGCGGCCAATGCATATGCGTGGTGGGTAGCGGCAGCAGCCAGTAGAAGAACCATGGGCGGCCGAGATGCAGGATCGGGAAAAGCCCCGCCATCGCCACGGCAAACAGCGTCATCGCCTCGGCAAAGCGGTTGATCGAGGCGCGCCATGGTTGGCGCAGAAGCAGAAGCACCGCCGAGATCAGCGTGCCGGCATGGCCGATGCCAATCCACCAGACGAAATTGCCAATCATCGTGCCCCAGACAACCGGAATGTTGACGCCATAGGCGCCAACGCCGACTGAGATCAGATAGGTAATCGAATAGAGAAAGATGAGGACGAAGACGAAGCAGGCGAAAAACGCGGTCCAGAAATAGCGCGGCAGCCTGCCGTCGAGGACGATCGCACTGATACGGCCGCTGATCTCCGGAAGGTCGTGCCGGCCGCGCAGAACGGGCAGTGCGCCCGGTTTTCCAGCAATAGCCTCAGCCATCGGCTTTCCCGCCTGGCGAGAGACGGCCGTTGATATTCCTGATCTTGCCGAGATAGGTGGTGCGGGGTCGCGTGTTGAGGTCCTCGAGCAAGGCGTAGTGTTGCGGCGCTGCTTTTTCCTGCACGACAGCGGCGCTCTTGCTGTTGAGGTCGCCGAAAACGATCGCTTGCGTCGGGCAGGCCTGCTGGCAGGCGGTCACCACTTCGCCGTCGGCTATGTGGCGGTTTTCGATCTGCGCCTTGATGCGTTTTTCGGAAATGCGCTGGACGCAGTAGGTGCATTTTTCCATCACACCGCGCGAACGGACGCTGACGTCCGGATTGTGCGCGGCCTGTTCCGGTCCAGCCGCATCCTTCTCGAATTTCTGGAAGTCCAGGAAGTTGAAGCGCCGCACCTTGTAGGGGCAGTTCTGCGAGCAGTAGCGCGTGCCGATGCAGCGGTTGTAGACCTGCGCGTTCAGCCCGTCATGGGTGTGGGTGGTGGCGTTGACCGGACAGACGACCTCGCACGGCGCCTTCTCGCAATGCATGCAAGGCACCGGCTGGAAAAAGACGTCGGGATCGTCGAGCGGACCGGAATAGTACCGGTCGATCCGCAGCCAATGCATCTCATGGCCGAGTTCCGACTCGTCCGGCCCGACGGTGGCGATGTTGTTTTCTGCCTGGCAGGCAGAGACACAAGCCATGCAGCCGATGCATGCCGACTGGTCGATCGACATGCCCCAGGCTTCCTGGCTGTATTGCCAGTCGGGATAGAGCGATCCGGTTGGCGCGGGCGGGGCGCCGTCGCGCACGAAGTGTGGATTTTTGCGGAAGGCCTCGAGCGAGGCATGGCGAACG
This sequence comes from Mesorhizobium sp. M0185, assembly GCF_040322175.1. Taxonomy (NCBI): domain Bacteria; kingdom Pseudomonadati; phylum Pseudomonadota; class Alphaproteobacteria; order Hyphomicrobiales; family Phyllobacteriaceae; genus Mesorhizobium; species Mesorhizobium sp. M0185. The sequence continues at coordinate 105,431 of NZ_JAMYSY010000015.1, forward strand.
ATCGCCCTGCCCTCCATCGCCTGGTGGTGCTGCGTGGTGATGACCCGCGCGCTGCCGTCCTGCGGCGCGACCGTGGCGCCATAGACGATCCAGGGAGCCTCGAGGCTTCGCAGCCTGTACGCGTCGTGGCCGTCGGCGAGTGCTGCCACCGAACCGAGCTTCCGGCCGAAGCCCAGAGCAAGTGTCACGGTCTCGTCGGAATGGCCAGGTATGATCCAGACCGGCGCATCGATGTCCGTGCCGTTCGAGGCGATATTGATGACCCGGGCGTTTTCCACCTGAAGCCGCCCCGCCGTCGCCGGCGACATTAGCGCTGCATTGCCCCAGACGATCTTGCTCAGCGGCCGCGGCAATTCCTGCAGCCAGGACGAGTTGGCATTGCGTCCGTCGCGCAGCCAGGGATCGGCAACGAAACGGATTTCGACGCCTTTTGCCGCTTCGATGCGTGGCTTCAGGCCACGCAAATCCGGGGGCATCGCAACTTCGACTGGAGTGCTGGCACTGCCGGATACAAAGCCGTCGCGAAGCGCCTTTCGCCACGCGGGATCGTCCAGTGCTTGCGCCCGCGTCGTTTGCGCCCAGGTCCGGCGGACGAGCGGCAGCGCAGAAACAGCTAGTTCACCGCCAAGCACGGCCAGGATTTCATGCACCGTCCGCCCCTGGTAAAGCGGCCTGATCAGCGGCTGCACGATCGACGCGGTTCCGTCATGGGCGCGCAGGTCACTCCAGCTCTCGAGGTCATGCGCAGCAGGGACATGCCAGTGTGCGACGAAGGCGGTTTCGTCGCGGTAGAGACCCCAGTGGACAAGAAGCTTCAGCTGCGAAAACACGTCGCGGACATCGAACCCCGCAGGTGCGGTGTGGAGAGGATTGGCGCCGAGTATGACAACGGTGTCGATATCTCGCGCGGCGATCGCCTGGCAAAGTGCAGCGAGGTCGCCCTCGATGGGCATCGCGTCGGGCGGCTCGATCAGTTCCAAGGTGTTGCCAAGCGCACCAAGCCGCGCATTCATGGCAAGAGCCGCGGCATGGACGAACGGTGTTTGATGGGCGCCCGGCACGATCAGCGCCGCGCGGCCGGCCGCCTTCAGGTCGTCCGCAGTGGCAGCCAACCAGGCCGGGTCCAGTGCCAAGGCGCTTGGCGCCGCTTCGCCGCCAAGCACCGCGCTCAGCGCCGCGGCGACGGCTTCGACCTCGCTCGGCCGCACCGGCCTGCGGTGATCGGCGGCAGCGCCGGTGATCGTCGGCGTCGATTCCACCGCATAGACCCGGCTCATCGTATCGTCCGCCCGGCGCACGCGACGCCGCGCGGCAAAGTCACGGGCGTAAGCGAGACGGCCGGGGCCCTCGCCCAGGAAATCCGCGTCGAGACTGACAATCGCGTCGGCGCGATCGAACCGGTAGACCGGTGCAAGCGCCCTGCCGAAAAGGGTCTGCGTGGCTTCGGCGCCGGACGGCGTTGCCAGGGGATCGTGCTGGAACAGCCTCAGCCTGGGGTAGCGCGCGCGCAGCGCCTCCAGCTGCGCCTTCATGGTGGGCGAGGTCGTCGCCTCGATCAGCAGCGCCGCGCCGGCACCGCCTGAGCCGGCCAGCCGCGAGGTGAGCTCGGCCATGTCGGCAAGGAAGTCGCCATAGGCCGCCGGTTCGCCGTGTTTCAGCGGCATGCGCGAGCGATCGGGGTCGAAAAGCGACAGCACCGCCGCCTGCATGATGGCGTCCGTCGCACCGCGCGAGGCCGGATGGTCGGGATTGCCTTCCACCTTGGTCGGCCGGCCCTCATGGCTTTCGACCACCGCACCGATACCGTAGCCATCGCTCGAAAGCGTGGTCGCGTAATAAAGCGGCTTGCCGGGAACGATGTTTTCCGGCTGGCGGATATAAGGCAGGATGTCTTCGGCCCGGCTGCAGGCGGCAAGCCCGGCCAGCGTCAGCGATGCACCCATCAGCTTCAGCAGCGTGCGCCGGTCGAGCCGCGGGATGCGCTCGGCGATCGAGGGAAATTCGGCATCGACGAAGCGGCGGAATTCCGGCGTATCGGCGAGCTCGTCGAGGCTTCGCCACAGCTCCGGGCCGGGCGAAAGCCGTTCGCCCAGGCCGGCCATGTCTGGAGCCGCGATCGGTTTGTCAGCGGTGGCAGACATAACAGTCGGTCATGGTCTCGGGGTGGATATCGAGAAGGCTGACGAGTGACCGGCGGATTTCGGCGATGCCGGCCGGTGGCTTCCAGTGCATCAGGAACACGTCCTGCGGCGGACGCAAATTAGGCTCGGGATCGCGATGGCATGCCAGGCACCATTCCATCGATAGTGCGTGCGCCCGCCGCATCAGCGGCATGTCGTCGACCTCGCCATGGCAAGTCTCGCAGGCGACGCCTTTAGCGATATGGATCGAATGATTGAAATAGACGAAGTCGGGGACACTGTTCACCCGCTGCCACTGCAATGGCTGCCCGGAAGCAAGGCTTGCCCGTATCGGCGCCAGCATGTCCGCGTTGGTGAAAAGCTGCGAATGGCAGGTCATGCACACCTCGGTCGCCGGCAGACCCGCCGATGACGAAGTCTCGACGCCGCTATGGCAATAACGGCAATCGATGCCAAGCTCGCCGACATGGTGCCTGTGGCTGAACGGCACTGGTTGCGCCAACGGCCGGCCAACGCCGGTGACGAAGTCCGAACGCAGGATGGCGGTGCCGCCGAGAGCCGCAAAGATCGCCATGAAACACGCGCCCCACAGAGCGAAGCGTGAAATGCCGTTGGCGCTCCTTGAAAAGACCTGCGGCATTCCCTCGCCGATTTCGCATCCAGCAAACCGTATTCACCCCCCAAAACCCCTAACTGCGGCTGCGTGGGTAAGTTCCGGCTGGGGCAGCGGAGATCACAGAATGGTTACCTCGCCCTGGCCCATCAGGTCGGGCTGACCGGAAACCATCGAACCCTCCATACGTTCGGATGAGGTCACGTTCTGTTTCACCCGGATAAGCATCATGATCATCCCCCACCCCCATCCCATTCCCCGCCGGTCCGGCGTTGCCTTCTGGTGGACGATGTTCGTCGGCGCGCTGCTGACGATCCTCGGCCTGCTGATCGGAGGGGGCGGTGCCTGGCTGATCGCGCTGGGCGGATCCTGGTACTATCTGCCCGCCGGGATCGCCCTGCTGGCCGCCGGCAGCCTGCTGCTTGCCGGCAATGCCGCCGGTGTATGGCTTTATGTCCTGACCTGGCTGGCGACCCTTGCACCCGGCGGCCACCATTTCATGGAGACCAGGATCGGCGACGACATCATTGCCTACGCACTGCCAAAAAGCTGACGCCTGACGATGACGGCTTCGCGGGACGCTTCCATCCTGATCGTCGGCGCCGGCCCGACCGGGCTGACGGCGGCAGTCGAACTGGCAAGGCGCGGCATTGCACCTCGCATCATCGACCGCAAGGAAGGCCCGACGCCGCTCGCCAAGGCGGTCGGCATCAGTTCGCACAGCCTCGACATCCTTGAACCGTCCAAAGTCGCTGCCCGATTGCTCGCCGAAGGATTGAAAATTCGCCGAGCCCGTTTCTGCTTCGAAGGACGAGCGCTCGGCGAGATCGATTTCTCGATCCTGCCCCACCGCCATAATTTTCTGCTGTCGCTGCCGCAGCGCGACACCGAATCGCTGATGACCGATACGCTCAAGGGATTTGGCATCGACGTCGAATGGCGAAGCACATTTGTCGGCATGGTCGAGCACAAAGGCCGGGCCGAGGTGCGGATCGAGGCGCCAGACGGCCGTGACGAGGCAAGTTTCGACCTTGTCTTCGGAGCCGACGGTGCGCAAAGCACGGTGCGTGATGCCATGGGCATCGGCTTCGATGGCTACACGCATCGGCGGCAATGGAGCATTGCCGACGCCGACATCGACGATTGGCCCTATGAGCCGATGGCCGCCCACGCATTTCTTCACAGGAACGGCGACGTCGGTTTCGTCATCCCGATCGGCGAGAAGCGCTATCGCGCGGTCTCCAACACCGAGGATGCGCTGGCCCGCATCCCCGGCAATTACCGGATCACGCGGTTGTTGCGGACCGACCGCTTCCATATTCCGGTGCGACAGGCACCGCGTTATCAAACCGCATGCGCCTTCCTGGGAGGCGATGCCGCGCATGTCCATTCGCCGCTGGGCGCGCGCGGCATGAATCTCGGCATCGAGGACGCCGCGTCATTCGCCAGGCGTTTCGTCGACGGCACGCTTGCCGGCTACACAAGCGAACGCCACCCGGTGGGGCAACGGTGGATCACGCTCAGCGAGCGCATCCTCTCGCTGGCCCAATCGGACAACGGCATCATGCAAGGCGTCAGGAACGCGGCCTTCAGCGCCGTCGGCTATCTGCCGCTGCTGCAACGGCCGCTGCTGGAGCGTGTCGCCGGGCTCAAGGAATGACGTGGTCGCATAAACCTTTTCGCCGGACATGCGTTGTTGGGTTTCAAGCCAGGGAGATGACCATGCAGATGAAATCGGAAATCGCCGGCGAGGCCGCCAAGCAACGGCACATCCAGCGCCGGATCGACGAGAAGGACAAGTCCAAATCCAATGGCAGGCAAAAAGGCGCCATGCAGGCCGGTGCCCGCAAATATCCCGAGCCGCCCTTCCCCGAGCAGCACCAGCCGAAGCCGGGGCATGAATGGGCGATCGAGCCGGCGCCGCTTTACGATGCGCCGTACTATATCGGATCGAAAAAGCTCGACGGCAAAGTGGCCGTCATTACCGGCGGCGATTCAGGCATCGGCCGTGCGGTGGCCGTGCTCTATGCGCGTGAAGGCGCCGATGTGGCGATCGTCTATCTCTCGGAGGATAGGGACGCCAAAGATACCAAAAGGGCCGTCGAAGCGGAAGGCCGGCGCTGCATGCTGATCAAGGCCGACGTCAGCGAACGCAACCACTGCCACAACGCGGTGGCTGAGATCGTGCAGGAGTTTGGGCGGATCGACGTGCTGGTCAACAACGCCGCTTTCCAGATCCACTCCAGCGATTTCAGCGAGCTGACCGAGGAGCATTTCGACACGACGCTGAAGACCAACCTCTACGGCTATTTCCACATGGCGCAGGAGGCCGTGCCGCACATGAAACCCGGTTCGGCGATCATCAATACCGGTTCAGTGACCGGCATCGAGGGTTCGAAGCAACTGGTCGATTACTCCATGACCAAGGGCGGCATTCATGCCTTCACCCGCGCGCTCTCGGGCAACCTTGTCGAGAAGGGCATAAGGGTCAACGCCGTGGCGCCAGGCCCGGTTTGGACGCCGCTCAACCCCTCGGACAAGGAAGCCGGCGATGTTTCGAAATTTGGCGCTGATACGCCGATGAAACGGCCGGCCCAGCCGGAGGAGATCGCGCCGGCCTACGTGTTCCTCGCCTCGCCGCACTGCTCGAGCTATATCACCGGCGAGATATTGCCGATCGTGGGCGGCTACTGACGGCATGTATTTCATTGCCCTGGCCACTGACTATGACGGCACGCTGGCGCATGAAGGGGTCGTTGCCGAGAAGACGCTTGCGGCGCTTGAACGCTTCAAGAAGAGCGGGCGCAAACTCATTCTCGTCACCGGGCGCGAGCTGCCCGACCTGAAACGCGTCTTTCCCGAAGTCGCGATCTTCGACAAGGTGGTCGCGGAAAACGGGGCGCTGATCTACACGCCGGCCAGCGAGGAGGAGCGGACGATATCTCCGCCGCCCGCCCCCGAGTTCATCGCCAAACTCAGGAAACGCGGTGTCAAACCGCTTTCGGTCGGACGCTCGATCGTCGCAACCTGGGAACCGCATCAGGCTACCGCGCTCGAGGTCATCAAGAAATTGGGGCTGGAGCTGGAAATCATCTTCAACAAGGGCGCGGTGATGATCCTGCCCAGCGGCATCAACAAGGCGACCGGGCTGACAGCTGCGCTTCAGGACCTCAGATTGTCGCCGCACAACGTCGTCGGTGTCGGCGACGCCGAAAACGACCACGCCTTCCTGCGCGCCTGCGGCTTCAGCGTGGCCGTCGACAACGCACTGCCGGCAGTCAAGGATACGGCGGATCTCGTGACACGCGGCGCGCGCGGAAAAGGCGTCGAGGAACTGATCGCCAAGGTGGTCGAGCGCGATCGCGAGCTTGTGCCGAACCGCGACGGCATTCTGCTTGGCTCGGAGGATGGCAAGGAGGTGTATCTGTCGCCAACCGATACGGTGCTGATCGCCGGCAGCTCCGGCATCGGCAAATCGACCCTGGCGACCGCACTGACGGAGCGCTTCGTCGAGAGAAAGTTCCAGTTCTGCATCTTCGATCCGGAAGGCGACTATGACGGCCTCGAAGGCGCCGTCCGGCTGGGCGACGGCTCGAACGCGCCGACGAAGACGCAGTTGCTCGATCTCCTGGAGAAGCCGGACAACAATCTGGTCGTCAATGGCCTGGCGCTGCGCGTTAAGGAGCGGCCGGACTTCTTTGCCGACCTGCTGCCGGGCCTTGGCGGTGTTCGCTTCCGCACGGCACGACCACACTGGCTGATCATCGACGAGGCGCATCACCTCTTGCCGAAGCGGCGCGACGACACGCCAATGGTGCTGGCCATGGAATTGCCGGGCACGATCCTGATCACGGTTCATCCGGACGCGATCTCAACCGAGGCATTGCGGCTGGTCACCGCCGTCATCGCACTCGGCCCCAAGGCGAGAAAGGTCATCAAGACGTTCTGTCACGAGACCGGCACCGAACCGCCAAAGGACAAGAACCTGAACTCTCCAAAAGATGAGCGCGTGCTGTTCTGGCGGCCGCAGGCGCGCAAGAAACCTGCCATGGTCGAGCCGATCGAACCGCGACAGTTGCTCAAGCGCCACAGCCGCAAATATGCCGAGGGCCAGCTGGACGAGAAGGGCAGCTTCTATTTCCGCGGTCCCGACAATGCGATGAACCTCCGCGCCCATAATCTGATGATTTTCGCCCAGATCGCCGAGGGCATCGACGACAGGACCTGGGAACATCATTTGCGCGCCGGCGACTATTCCGAATGGTTTCGCCACCAGATCAGGGACAAGGAACTGGCGCGCGAAACCGCCGAAGCGGAGAAAGACGGCACACTTTCGGCGCAGGAGAGCCGCAGCCACGTCCTGGACGCGGTGCGCCGCCGCTATACCGCGCCCGCGACCGCGCCGAAGGAATAGATGCAAACGGCGCCCAGCCGGTCCAAGCCGGCTGGGTTCGCCTCGTGGTCGATCTCCGTCCCGCCTCGGCAGACGGCCGAGTCCCAGTCGGTTCCAACCGTCGATGGTCCATCGTGGAACCTCATCCGCCAAACGAGATTGTGTTCTATCGGGCGCCAGATCTATTCAATGCTGAATAATTGCCCGAAAGGAGACGATGGATGAGCAACGACCGGGACAAGGATGGTCCTGTCTTTTCAGCGGAACAGGCGCGGCAGGGCGAGATCATCCTGCGGACGCGGGCGCGCCGGATCATTTTCATCGCCGGCCTAGTGGGTCTCGTCTTGCTGGCATTGCTGGTGTGGTGGATTTAAATTCCTGACGGCTGGAGCGAAATCATGAAATCACAGCTTGTTGCCGAAAGCGCCGGACAGAGAACGTTCGTCGTTGTGCTTGATCCCGGCGAAGAGGCGTTTGCGCAGCTGACGTCATTTGCGGTCGACCGTGGCGTCGGCGGCGCGTCGCTGACCGCGCTCGGCGCTTTCGAAAGCGCAACCGTCGGCTGGTTCGACCCTGGAGAAAGAACCTACCGGAAAATCCCCGTCCGGGAACAATGTGAGGTGCTGAGTGCGATCGGCGATGTTGCCATCGGCGACGACGGCAGGCCCAGCTTGCACGTCCACGCAGTCCTTGGATTGAGTGACGGCACCACGAGGGGCGGTCATCTGCTGGACGGCATCGTGCGGCCGACGCTCGAGGTCACATTGGTGGAGACGCCTGGCCATCTGCGCCGCAGGCACCGTCCCGAACTCGGCGTCGCCTTGATTGATTTGGAGGCGTAAGCCGATCACTTCGTTGATTTGACTGCGGCCGTTTCGGGTACGACCTCCCAACCGAAGACGCTGCGGCCGCCGAGCAGATGCGATTGCTCGAACTCCCCGGCGACGATTTCCTTCAGGCTTGGGCCGGTGACATAGCGCTCGACCTGCCTCGACTGGTCGTCCAGCCGCCGCAACGCGCCGATCTCTTCGTCACGGCCGAGCCTGGCCTTCTGGACAGCCGACTTCAGCACGCCGATCGTCTCGTCATAGACCTTCAGCGGCACGGGGAACGGGTGCCTGTCCTTACCGCCATGCGCCAGCGAGAAACGGCCTGGATCGGAAAAACGGCACGGCGCGCCATGCACGACTTCGGCGACCAGCGCCAGCGCCCGCACCGTGCGCGCGCCGACATTGGGCACGAGGAGAAGCCCGGCGAAATCTGTCGGGCCGCGCTCGGCCGCCGCCGCGATGTTGCCGTGCAGGCGGCGCATGACGACATCGCTTTCGCGCACATCGTGGTGCGCCGGCATCACCAGATGCGGCAGCAGCTTTTGTGCCGGCTCCGGCGCTGGCGCCGAACCCCGCTCCAAAGCGGCAAGCTCCCTCACGATGCGATCCGGTCCAAGGTCGTGCAGAAGGTCCAGTTGTCCCTGGCGCGACGCTTCAGCGCGGCGGTCGGTCAGGTTGACGATCTCGCCCTGGTTGGCGCCCTCGATGGCAGCATGCGGCTGGTCGACAAAGCTCTTCAGGCCTTCGGACAGCCAGTGATAGCGGCGCGCCACCTTGCTGTCGCCGTTCATGCCCTGCTGCACCACCACCCACTTGCCGTCGTCGGTGACGATAAAGCCGTGCAGATAGAGATCGAAACCGTCCTGGACCGCGGCGCTGTCCACCTTGGCGACAAGCCGGCTGGCAGTCGCGAGGCCTTGCCCGTCGAGGCCGACACGCTCGCCGATCAGGGCAAGCTCGTGCGGGGTCTTGCGCGAATGCGCGCCGCGGCCGCCGCAAACGTGGATGCCGAGTTCGCCGGAAAGCGGCGACAGACCGCGCTTCAAGGCACCGACGACGCTGGTGGTGATGCCGGAAGAGTGCCAGTCCATCCCCATTACGGCGCCAAAGGACTGGAACCAGAACGGATGCGCCAGCCGGCGCAGCAACTCATCGCGGCCGTAATGGTGGATGATCGCCTCGCACATGACAGCGCCCAGCCGCGTCATGCGGTCGCCGAGCCATTTCGGCACGCGTCCGCCGTGAAGTGGAAGATCAGCACTTCCCGATCGCTGTGCCACGGTCTTTTGCTTGCTCCTTGAGTCCTGCCTCGACAGATAGGTATCGAAAGGGGTGTGGAGAAGCTATGGCCTGATTCAGGCCGCGATCGTTGCAAGCCGCCAGCTAGCGGGCAGGTTCGCTGAGGAGATCAAACTTCTGGATCTCGCAATGCTCGCCCACCGATGCCAGCAGATCCATTGGCGGTGCGCCAGTGTCCGGCCGCCTCCAACTGATCTCGAACGAGAAAACAGGGTCCTTGAGATCTGGGCGCCTCTCTATTGCGACGAGGCGTGCCTGGTAGCCAAGCGGCCCGATGAGCGCATCGAGCTCCTGTCGAGCCGCGGCCTTCCACGTCAGTGCCAACTGGGCATGGTGTTCGCGCGACATTCGAAGGTCCACCCATTTCAGGACCAGCAAGGTGGCCAGCGTCAGCGCCGTGCCGGCCGCGCCCAAGCCGTATTGGCCACCACCGAAAGCCAATCCGATCGCCGTCATCACCCACAACGTGGCCGCCGTGGTGACGCCGCTGACAAGATTGCCGCGGCGAAGAATGGCGCCACCGCCGATAAAGCCGACGCCGGTCAACACGCCCAGCGGAAAGCGCAAGACGTCCATCGATGCAAACGAATCCGGGTGCTTGCCAACGGTCTCGAGCAGAATACTGGCCTGGATCATTGTGATGGCGGCGGCCAATCCGACCAGCACGGTGGTGCGTAGCCCCGCCGCGTGCCCGCGCGCCTCGCGGTTGAGGCCTATCAACAGGCCGGCGAGCGCGGTCAGAAGCAGTCGTGCCGCGATGTCCTGCCAGACCGGAACAACGAGGAGCATCGCGGTCACCCGTCAGGCCAAGCGCTGCTGGCCAAGAATAGCGCCAGGGTCAAAGCGAACAAGGGCAAGAGCGTCTTCATCGCAAATTCTTTTCGTCGATAAGCAACAAACGATGCGCTTGGATTTTGGTTGCGCCGCCGACGATCCACCCCGGCAATGGGCAGCGGCGGAACAAAACCTTCGGCCTGCGGGTTGGTGGGTTCACGCCAACGAAGGATTTGCAGTCATGGTCCGCTTGCTGCTTGCCGGAGCCGTCGCTTATCTGGCCTATCGCATCACCAAGGAGATCGGTGGGTCCGACGAGGTCGATCCGCGGTCGCCTTCACCCGACCAAACCGGCCGCAAGGTGCCGAGGCGGGAAAGCGGGGCGCAGGGGAATGGCCGACGGCGGTAGCGAATGCCTCAGCGGCGGCGCGGACCAGCCATGACCGCATTTCCGTTGCCGCTCGACCTTCGTCCGATGGAAGCCAAAGCCGCCGACGCAATTCCTGGCGGCGACGGGCTTTGGCAGTACGAACCGAAATGGGACGGGTTTCGCTGCCTCGTGTTCAAGGGCGACGATGCCGTCGATCTGCGTGCAAAATCGGGCAAGCCGCTTGGCCGCTACTTTCCCGAACTGGTCGCGGTGCTGCGCGATGTGAGGTCGCGGCGGTTTGTTGCCGACGGCGAAATCGTCATCGAGGTCGACGGATCGTCCTCGTTCGAGGTCCTGCAAATGCGTCTTCATCCCGCCGAAAGCAGGATCCGCAAGTTGAGCCTCGAGACGCCTGCCATGCTGGTCCTGTTCGACATGCTGGCCGAACCCGGCGGCGGGATCATCATCGAAGAGCCTCTCACCACCAGGAGGCAGGCGATTGAGGCCTTTGTCGCGTCGGCGGCACGGCCCGAACTGCACCTGTCCAAATATACGCACGACGCCGCTGCCGCCGAGCGCTGGCTGCAAGGCGCCGGCCATGGCTCGACCGACGGTGTCGTTGCAAAACTGATCGCCGGGCCATACCGGCCCGGCGAGCGCGCCATGGTCAAGGTCAAGCGGCTGCGAACTGCGGATTGTGTGGTCGGCGGCTTTCGCTATCTCGCCGGCAGCAACGAAGTCGGATCCCTGCTGCTTGGCCTCTACAACAACGAAGGCAGGCTGGACCATGTCGGATTCACCTCGACCATCGGCAAGGACGACAGGGCGGCGCTAACCAGACAGCTGGAAAAACTGCGGGCCAAACCGGGTTTCACCGGCAAGGCGCCGGGCGGGCCAAGCCGCTGGAGCACGGAGCGCAGCGGACAATGGGAGCCGATAAAGCCTGAACTGGTGGTCGAGGTTCGTTTCGACCATGTGACAGGCGACCGGTTCCGGCATGGAACCAAGCTATTGCGCTGGCGGCCGGACAAGCAGCCCCGGCAATGCACGTTCGAGCAGATCGAGTAAGTCCGTCCCGAGGCACCGATTCAAGCTCTTGCTGCCCCGTCCTGCCGTTCATGACAGACCAATGCAGAATTCACCGGTTCACCGCGGCCAACCGAGCCTTGGCAACCATTTCCGAGGCTCGGTTGCGGTTTTGAAATCAAGCGGCTTCTTGCATTGCGCGTTCGTTGACACCACTTTCGCCGAGCTTGGAAAGCGCTTCGTCGGTCGCGACCTCTTCCTTGAGAGTTGCCCTGAGCAGCTCGACAACGTCGCTCTTGCCGAGTTCTTCCGCCCACGCGATCAAAGTGCCGTAGCGAGCGATCTCGTAATGTTCGACGGCCTGCGCCGCGCCGACAAGCCCGGCGTCGAGCGCGGGAGCACCGTTATACTCCTCGAGCACTTCCGAGCCCTCTTCGATGATGCCGTCAATCGCCGGACAGGTCTTGCCGCGGGCCGGCTTGCCGAATTTCTCGAACACCTCTTCCAGGCGGTCGACATGTCCTTCGGTTTCCATGCGGTGTTTCTCGAAGGCGGCGGTCACTTCTTCCGACTCCGCGCCCTTGGCCATTTTAGGCAGCGCTTTCAGTATCTTCTTCTCGGCGTAGTAGAGGTCTTTGAGCCCGTCGAGGAACAGATCCTCAAGGCCCTTGCTTGCCGCCTTCGCGGCCTTTTTCGTGGTCGCCATGATCCTCTCCCGAATGGTTGGTGCCGCCTCGCAAAGTAGAGGCGTCCCATAACCCTCCGACGGGAAACAAGTTCCCTGACGGTCCGGGAGCTTTGAAAATTTTTCCGACCCGCCGTGTAGTGTCGCAAGGGGCCTCGACCTGCGGCAGCAATCGGCCAGGAAAGCGCCGCGTCAGCGCTCGCCGATATGCTCGACCAGGCGGGTATATTCGGCCTCGGCCAGGCCGTAGCCGCCATCCGCCAGTGCGACGAGACCATCGCGATCGCGAATGATAATTTCGCCGCGGCGGGACCGGATGAGCCCTCGCCCCTCGAGCAGCTGCAGCGCGACCGTGACACCCGGACGTCTTACGCCAAGCATGATCGACAGGAATTCGTGAGTGATCGTCAGCCGGCCGCCGTCCACCCGATCGTCACACATGAGCAGCCAGCGCGCCAACCGGTCTTCAAGTTTCGATCGCGCGTTGACCAGCGCGGTATAGCCAGTCTGGACATGCAGATATTGCACGTAGCGCAGCAAGAACAGCCGCAGCGTCGGGCTTTGCGTCAGCGCCGCCTTGAACGGCTCGGCGTCGATCCTGGCGGCTTCTCCCGCCAGCTGCACATAGCAATCATGGACCGTACGGTCGTCGCCCATTATCAGGGCCGAGCCGGTCATACCTTCCAAGCCGACAAGGCCAACTTCCGCATCGCTGCCGTTCGGCATTTTCGCAACCACCGAACCGATGCCGTCCTCGAGGAAATAAATGGCCTCGATCGGCGATCCGGACACTTCGAGCGATTGCCGTAACTCCAGCGAACAGCGCTCGATGTGCGGCTCGAGAGATGCGAAATCGCCGGCGCTCATCCGGCGCAACAGCTTGTTTCTGTATAGATTTCTATTGGAAATTGCTGGATCAGACATAGCTGGCCCCAAAACAGGGCAAGAGCTTTTTTATCTCCCAGCCGTCCGCGCCCGGTATAACCTGCGGACGATAATGCTCATATAAGCACTGAAAGGTATGGAGCCTACTAAATAAAAAAATGAATCGATGCACGGCACTTTCTCCTGCCGCTTGCCTACGAAAACATCCGACTGAAAGTTAGAGTTGGAAACGTACCAAAGACGGTTTGGTACGAAAACGACAATTGAGGTCACCGGACGCGAAAGAGCCCGTCGCGAGGGATGCAACGGGCTCCATTCGGGCGTCGTGGGCTACGCCCAATGATCCAAATGAGGGGTGGGTTGGATCGCAGCAACAATGCAGGTGCAAGGCAGTCGTTCCCAAACTGTCTGTTTGGTAATTTCCGTACATTGAGTTTGGACGAGAGCGGCGCTAATTGAATTGGAGTCGTCCACACAGACATGGCGAGTGGACGCTTGAAAGACGCTTCGCGCTTTCGCCCTTTTTCAAGGGAGGATGGCATGTCGATGCAAGGTGCAGCAACTCCAGCCGAACTGAGCGTGCTGAGAAAAGCGCTCGACGACTGCTGCCGCGAGTTGGGTGTTGCGGACGACAGTCCTGTCCGCGAGCGGTTGGCAGCCCGTATCATGTCGCTGTTCAACGAGGGTGTGCTCAACGCCGATCTGAAAGAAGCGCTGGCCGCCGATCGCCAACAATAAGCTGCTGCTATGGTGGCGTCCTCGGCGCCGAAAGGTTCGGCACCGAGTCGCCCTTTCTAGCCAGGGTCCCGGTTTGCCAAGGATCTTGGAAATCTAGTCTTTTCACGACAAAACGCCCGGCGCTAATTACCAAGCGGCAGGCGTTTTTGTCGCGAGCGTGACACTAACGCGTGTCGCGTTTGGCCGGCCTCATGCGACGCGCTTACTTCCTGTTTTATGCATGTCGCTATCACAAAACCGCTGCACACTTTTGCGCGACATGCATTAAATGCGCCCAAGCAGGACCAGGATAATGACGATAAGCAGCACCAGGCCGAGGCCGCCACCACCGTAATAGCCGGTGCCATAGAACGGTCCGCCGCCCAAGCCGCTGAAGCCGCCAAGCAAGGCAAGGACCAAGATTATGATGAGAATGGTTCCAAGGCCCATGATGTCTGCTCTCCTTGTTTGCGCTGCCGCCATTCGCATCAGCGCGTCGCATTGTACAAAGGTATGAACTCGCAAGAAGCATTCCTGTTCCGGCGGAACGGTAAGGCGTACGCTCATGCGGCGAGCAAAATGCCGGGCTGTGCCGTTAGAAAAGTCCACAGAAGCATGCCCGCGGAGAATGGCATGGCGGCCGCCTTGAACACCTGAGAACATGCTGAATTTCATGGGGAATTTGTCGGAACCTTCGCCCGCCCGAACGGTTGTTTTCGTAGTCGCAACGCGACGACCCTCGTAAAAAGGAGAAGCATCATGCTCACAAAAATTCTCGCAGCTTCGGCGCTTACGATCGGTCTGGCCACGTCAGCGATGGCCCAGAACGTCGGCGACCCGTCCGGAGCCGCTGCCGACGGTAGCGGGCGGACGGTCGTAGTCCCGGATAATGGCGGCCCTGACACCGGCACGGATTCGACCATCACGAATAGCATTCGCGATTTCTCAACGACGAATTCGAATGCCGACCGGAATTGCCCGCCGGGCCCGCAGGGGGCTCTGCCCGATGCGACCGGCAAGGCTCCGGGCACGATGGCGCCGACGGTGAACGACAACCACTGCGGCAAGTAAGCGCCCGGTCATCACAGCCTGACGAGGCCGCGGAGCATAAGCTCCGCGGCCGGCTGGTTTTGCCGTAAAATCAGCCTAGCGGCCGCGGTGGTCGAAGCTGACCGCGATATCCCGACCGTCCAGCGCCCGAACGATGAAGCCAACCAGCTCCTCGTCGGTTTGCCGGAACCGGGGAAAGCGTTTGCGCAAATCGGCTATGACGACGGTGGTCGAGAGAATGTCGCCGGAATGATAGTCGGCCATGATGGTATGAACGGCAGCGTCGGTGTCAATACCGATTCCTAGCGGCGACTTGATCTGCCCCACGGAAGCCTCCACCCATCTCTCTCCCAGCCAACGATAGCAAGACTGCCGCAAAGCGAAAGAGCTTGTACGATTCCGTACGATCTCGTGGCTTGCGTTGCACTTTGCAGGACGCAGCCGGCGTCTTTTGTTTTGCGTTTCCAAACCATTGTTTGGCGTGGCGGCAGCTGTGGCCGCCACGACCAGGCAACCTCGCCGCAGCTTGCGCGTTGAGCCAGCGGAGGGATGACATCAGCCTCGGAGAACCCCCATGAAAACCCTTCTATCCATCACTGCGGCAGCGATGATGGCCGGCGCACCTTTGGCTGCTTTTGCCCAATCGGCGACGCTGACGCCTCTAACGACCGACACCATGAGCAAGGTTGACACCGCAACGTTCGTCAAGACCGTGCCCATCGCCAATACATTCGAAATCGAATCGAGCCGACTTGCGCAGACGCAGGCGACTGCCGACGACGTGAAGGCATTCGCGGCGCAAATGGTCACGGACCACACCAAGGCCGGCGAGGACTTCAAGGCGGCGCTCAGCAAGGGTCAGACGACTTCGGCCACCGCGCCAGCCGGCCCGTCGCTGGACACCAAGCACCAGGCGCTGCTCGACCAACTCAAGGAGGCCAGCGGGGACAGCTTCCAATCGAAATATATCGACATGCAGACCCAGGCGCATAAGGAAGCGGTGGCGCTGTTTTCCGCTTACGCGAATTCCGGCGACGATCCGGCGATGAAGGAGTTTGCCAAGAAGACGCTGCCGGTGCTGCAAATGCACGAACGTCATGTCAAGGACCTCGCTGCCGCGCATCAATGAGAGCGAAGAGTGCCTTTTGCAAACGAAAGGCCGCCCCACACACGGCCTGTGTGACGCGGCTGTCGTCCGGCCACACGGCCGGGAACAAAGCACCGAGAGTGCCGTTATTTATCCGGCTTGTTCGGGGAGGATCCAATGGAAGGCGGCATTCGCGCGGCCTCAAGGATAGTAGCGCCGGCTTTCGGCGCCGCCCTGGTCGCCGCTGTCACAAGCTGAAATCGCTTTCCGAACGGGACAGGCTGCCTTCATGCGCTACGGCGAGATATTTGCAAATGTTACGGCACTCATGTTGCTGGCCTTGATGATTGGCGGCGTCTTCGTCCTGTTTGGAGAGCCGCTGTGGCCGCGGCACTACGCGAGAATGGTGCTGGTTACGGATATCGATGCCATGACCACCGCGTCAGTCCGAACAAGCTGCGTGCCCAGTCCCTGCCTGCCCGACACCATCGATCACACCGTGCTCACTCCTCGCCCCGAGGACGGACCTTGATTTGCGATTTGCAGACGCTGGAGCCGGGTACGGAAAAGCCCGCCGCCCGAGCTGCGCGGCGGGCCTTTTTGGTGCATCAACCCACGGTAGACCGTCTGGCCACGACTAGGTCAGGATAATCACGATCTTGTAGGTATTCGGGTCGACGATGACGATCCGGCCGTCGGCGAGCACGAAATACTCATAGCCTTCGTAAGCCGGAACGATCTTGACGATGCGCGCCGGCAGGCGATGCAGCCGGACCTTCTTTCGCGGAACCTCGACACCGACAGAGATGTCGAAATCGACGCTGGAAACCGGTTGGACGTTCGTCTCCTTGATGACCTGCGTGATCTCCGTCTTCTGTTCAACGGTCACATTGTTGATGGAAGCGGTCGAACTCTGGTCTTGCGTCTGCGTCGAGGCATTGCCCTGAGTCTGCTCGGTGGTCGTGGTCCCAGTCTTGCCCTGAGCCTGCTCCTCGGTCTTCATTTTCGTGTTGCCTTGGGCCTGCTCGGTGGTGGTGGTTCCGGCCTTGCCCTGGGCTTGCTGATCGGTCTTCATCTTTGTGTTGCCCTGGGCTTGCTGGTCAGTCGTTGCGCCGGCCTTGCCTTTGGCTTGCTCATCGGTCTTCAGCTTCTTGTTGCCTTGCGCCTGTTGATCAGTTGCAGCGCCGGCCTTGCCCTGAGCCTGCTCGCCCATCTTGGCGCCGTTCTGGCAATTGGCAGTGCCGGCTGCACAATTGGCGCCGGACTGGTCGTCGGTCGACTGCTGCGTCTGGGCAAGTGCAGCCGCGCAGCTGACGCTGATTGCTAGCATGCTGGTGATCAGAACGCCCTTCATGAGAGATCTCCTTGGAAAACGCGTCCCTTCACCGCGCAAAACTGCGGCTAAAAAACTTTGTTCCAAAATAATGGAGCGAAACGGCAAGCGATCCGAGTGGCGGAACAAGCTCCACCTGATGACGTTACCGGCCTATAGCGACCCCGCTGCGAACAGCATGACGCGGCGCAGCGCAGAGGTGGCTCACGACGAAAGGAGACGATCATGAGAATGCATCTTTCGGCCGCCGCGGCTGGGTTCTTGCTGCTTGCGGGTGTTGGCGCCGCTGCCGCTCAGGACGTGATCATCGAACCGCAGCAGGAGACGATCGTACGCGAGTATGTGAAAAAGCAGCCTCTGGCGTCCGTCCAGCTTCCCGGCGTGGAGCTCAATGTCGGCTCGACCCTGCCCGATACCGTCGAGCTTCATGAGGTTCCCGACGTCAAATACCGCTACGTCGTCGTCGACAATCGGACCGTCCTGGTCGATCCTGGCACGCGCAGGATTGTAAAGGTCATCGAGTGAGCAAGCGCGTCGCTTTGAAGGGACATGCGGCGCGTCCAGCATTGTCGAATCCCACACTGCTGCCCGTGTTGGGCATTCGGACGCAGAAAGGCCCGCCGCTTCGAAGCACGGCGGGCCTCGTAGCGGAGACGACGTCCGGACAATTTCTGAACCAGCATTGGCTTAGAACGCATGATCCCAGCACGCCCTGTGCTCGCCAGGCCCGAAACTTTGAGAGAATATTCCTGGCTTCGCATTTCGCGGGAAATACGGTGCTTTGATCCGATGGTCAGCATTCCCGATGATGCCGGCAAGGCTTGGCACTCCGCCTGGCCGCAACGACTTCAGAACCGACGGGATAGATCATGTCTTGGAATACCAACACTTTGCTCTCATTTCTCTCCGCAAGTATAAACCGGCGCGCCGGTCTGGCTGTACTTTTCGCGTCGGCGGTTGCGATTGTCGGCCTTGCTGCGCCGTCGTTCGCCGAAGACAAGACGGCGGTCAAGGTCGGCATCATGAGCGGCGAGGACGAGGATGTGTGGCGCGTCGTCACCGCCCAGGCGGCGGAGAGGGGGCTGACGATCGAGACCGTGGTGTTCAACGACTACACCCAGCCGAATGAAGCACTCGAGCGTGGCGAAATCGACGCCAACGCCTTCCAGCACAAGCCCTATCTCGACAACCAGATCAAGACGCAGGGCTATCACATCGTCCCGGTCGGCTATACCGGGGTCTGGCCGATCGGCCTCTATTCCAAGAAGTACACGAAGATTGCCGACCTGCCCGAAGGCGCCGTCATTGGCGTGCCGAACGACCCGTCCAATGAGGGCCGCGCACTGCGCGTTCTGCAGAGCGAAGGTCTGATCAAGCTCAGGGAAGGCACCGGCATTCTGGCGACGACCACCGACATTGCCGAAAACCCGAAGAAATTGGTCGTCAAGGAGCTGGACGCCGGCATTGTCGGGCGCTCGGTGGAAGACCTCGACGGGGCCGTGGTCAACACGGATTGGGCGCTTAAAAGCGGCCTCACACCGGAGAACCGCATCGCCCAGGAGGCGGTGGCCGACAATCCCTACCGCAACTTCATCGCGGTCAAGGCCGGCAATGAAAACCAGCCCTGGGTAAAGATATTGGTCGCCTCCTACCAGAACGAAAAGGTGAAGGCCGAATTCGACCGAGTCTACAAGGGAACCGGCATCAGCGCCTATTGATGCCGAGCTCGACTTGGCGCTGAAGCCCGGCATGATAAAGCGGTCCGCGCTCCAACGCGGACCGCGATCGCGTTTTGCGGGACACCAATACAGGAACTCTCATGAACCAGCATTTCGCCTCGGTCACCGAAGTCATGCATCCCGTCGGCAGCCGTTCCGCCGGACCGAACGACGTCGTGCGCCTCATCGAGCTGAAGCGCCGCTTCGGCGCGACAGCGGCGCTGGACGGCGTATCGCTCAGCGTGCGCCAGGGCGAGATCCTCGGCATCATCGGCCGGAGCGGCGCCGGCAAGTCGACGCTGATACGCTGCCTGAACGGCCTGGAGCGGCCGGATACAGGACAAGTCTTCATTGAAGGCCGCGACATCAGCCGGCTCGGCGAGCGCGAATTGCAACCGCTGCGCCGGCGTATCGGCATGATCTTCCAGCATTTCAACCTGCTGTCTGCCAAGACGGTCGAAGACAACGTAGCGCTGCCGCTCAAGATCGAAGGCCGGCCCAGGGCCGAACGCCTGGCGCGCGCTGCCGAGCTGCTCGAGCTCGTCGGCCTGTCGGAGAAGGCGAAAGCCTATCCGGCGTCGCTGTCGGGCGGGCAGAAGCAGCGCGTCGGCATTGCCCGGGCGCTTGCGGCGCGCCCGGCGCTGCTGCTGTCCGACGAAGCGACCTCGGCATTGGACCCGGAGACGACGCGCTCCATCCTCGCCTTGCTCAGGGATATCAACCGGCAGCTCGGCCTGACCATCCTGCTCATCACCCATGAGATGGAGGTGATCCGTTCGATCGCCGATCGTGTCGCGGTGATTGACGCTGGGCGGATCGTCGAGCAAGGGCCGGTGTGGTCGGTGTTTGCCGATCCGAAGTCGGCGATCACACAAAGCCTGCTCGGCGGCATCCGGCCGCAATTGCCGGCGGAGATCGCAAGCCGGCTAACGCAGAACGCCGGCCTGGAGGCGATCCTCAGGATCGACGTGGCGGGTGAGGCCGCCCGAAGCCCGCTTTTGTCCGATCTTGCCTCGGCAGTTCCCGGCTCGTTCCGCCTCGTGCATGGCGGCATCGATCACGTTCAGCAGCAGCCTGTCGGGACACTGTTCGTGGCGGTCGCCGGCAGCAATGAAGCTCACCTGGCAGAGGTGATCGCGTTCTTGAAAGCCCGCCAAGCGCGGGTGGAGGTGCTTGGCCATGTCGCCGGTTCTGTTTGAGCTTCTCGTCCGTTCGATCTGGGAAACGATCCTGATGACGGCCGCCTCCGGCCTCATCTCGCTGGTTTTCGGGCTGCCGCTCGGCCTGGCGCTGGTCGCCACCGACCGCGGCGGTATCGCCGAAAACCTGTGGGTGAACCGCGCGCTCGGAGCGGTCATCAACGGCTTCCGCTCGGTGCCTTTCATCATCCTGCTGGTTGCGCTGATCCCGGTGACGCGGCTGATCGTCGGCACCTCGATCGGCACCTGGGCAGCGATTGTGCCGCTGTCGATCGCGGCGACGCCCTACTATGCGCGGATCGCCGAAGTGTCGCTGCGCGAGGTCGACCACGGGCTGATCGAGGCAGCACGCGCCATGGGCGGCAACCGCTGGACGATCATTCGCGAGGTGCTGGTGCCGGAAGCGTTGCCCGGCATCGTTGCCGGCTTCACGGTGACGCTGGTGACGCTGATCGGCGCCTCGGCCATGGCCGGTGCCATCGGCGCCGGCGGTCTCGGCGACCTCGCCATCCGCTACGGCTACCAGCGCTTCGAGACATCCGTCATGATCGCCGTTGTCATTGTGCTGATCATCCTGGTCTGCGGCATCCAGTGGGCCGGCGACCGGCTGGTCGCGAGGCTGGACCACAGAGCGTGACCGGCGAAACGCGGCCAATCAACGCCTTTAATTTCCGGGAAAGTTCAGATTGTTCTCGATGGTCTCGCTCGCCCAAGCGAGCTTTTCGCGATCGTCGGGGCGCAAGGGAGCCTCGACCGCGACGGTGAACAAGTGCCAGGCGAGACTGTCGGATAGAA
The DNA here is from genome assembly GCF_040322175.1 of Mesorhizobium sp. M0185. Lineage (NCBI taxonomy): Bacteria > Pseudomonadati > Pseudomonadota > Alphaproteobacteria > Hyphomicrobiales > Phyllobacteriaceae > Mesorhizobium > Mesorhizobium sp. M0185. Next base: position 126,346 of record NZ_JAMYSY010000015.1, read on the forward strand.
GCCATGTGGTGACCTGTTCGCTGAAGATCACCTGCCCCTTATCGAGTGTCTTGATGTTGCCGGTAATCAAGTCCGCACAGTGCAACATGGCCTCGGGGTAAGGGCTATCACGCCATGCCGCTAATGCAGCTGCTACATCCATTCCGGCAAGCACTATGCCCTCCAGCCAGGGAACCGCGTTCCCTTCATCGGGATGTATGGTCATCGCTTTTCGCCAGGCAACCTGAAACAGCACCTCGACAGCCTGCTGTTCTTCCAACGGCCAATCGCGCCAGGAGGTCCTTTCGAGCTTTGCGGCAATCACGTTGGCGTCGAACCCCATCGAAGGTTCGCCTTGGATGGCAAGTTCAAGCACTCTCGGCAGAAAGTGCCGGTAGTCATCGACGTCGCCGACCGTCCATATGGCCGATCCGGCATAGGCGCCGAGGTTTTCACCACTGAGCTCCCGAAGCGGACCACTGGATACTCCCCGAAAGATCGATTCCAAATCCTTGTACGGCGAGCCATGCAGGTGGCGGGGCGATGGATAAGACGCGAAAGCGGCATAGACGCGTTCGACTGCGTGGGCCAGTTCGGACGAGAGATCAGCCTCCAGGGGATTTGGATTGCTCATCCGCTACGACTCCGAACAGGTCTCTGGCTTGCTCTGCGGTATAGTAGCCGAGCTTGACATCCCGAGCGACCAATTGCGGATCGCGCTGCAACGGATCGCCGTAGCCGCCGCCGCCAGGCGTGCCGACGCACACGCGGTCGCCTGTCTTCAGCGCGATGTCCTGCTCCTTGGACAGATGCGGCGGCACATGTCCCTTGCCGTCGCGGAACACGGTGACCGTGTTGACCGCGCCGTCCTTGCCGCCGAGCGCGCCTTGCGGGCCGAACCGGCCGTGATCCATGACGAAGGAGGCGCGGGCGTCGCCGCGCAGGATCTCGACCTCATAGGCGAGGCCAAAACCGCCGCGATGCTTGCCGGCGCCGCCCGAGCCTTCGCGCAAGGCATAGTGGCGGTAGAGCACCGGGAAGGCCTGCTCCATGATTTCGACCGGCGGCGACTTGGAGATGCCTATGGTCGAGCAGCCATTGGTCAGGCCGTCGTGACCGGCATTGCCGCCATACCCGCCCCCGGAGATCTGATACATGACATAATCGCGGCCGCGGGCCGGATCGTTGCCGCCGAGCGCGAAATTGCCGCTGGAGCCGGCGGGGGCCGCCGTCACCTTGTCCGGCAGCGCCTGCACCATCGCCGCGAACACCGCTTCAGCAATGCGCTGCGAAACCTCGGCCGCGCAGCCCGATACCGGGCGCGGATATTTGGCGTCGAGGAAGGTGCCTTCCGGCCGCTTGACGATCAGCGGCTCGAAGGCGCCGGCGCTGATCGGCACGTCGGGGAAAATGTGCCGCATGGCGAGATAGACCGAGGACAAGGTCGTCGCCAGCACGCTGTTCATCGGCCCAGCGCAGGGCTTTGACGAACCGGAGAAGTCGAAGCTGAGCGTGTCGCCCTGTTTTTCGACGGCCAGCGCGATAGTCAGCGGCTCGTTGACCACGCCGTCGGAATCAACAAAAGCCTGCGACCGGTAAATGCCGTCGGGAATGGCTGATATGTTCGCGCGCATCTGTTCGGCGGCGCGGCGGCGCAGTTCGGCGATCGCATCGACGACCGTTTCATCTCCGTAACGATCCAGGATTCCGTTCAGTCGGTCTTGACCGATCAGCAGTGCCGCCGCCTGCGCCCGGATGTCGCCGATGCGCTGGTCGGCAACCCTGATGTTCGAGCAGATGATGGCGTAGATCTCAGGGTCGAGCACGCCCTTCTTGAACAGTTTCACCGGCGGCAGTCGCAAGCCTTCCTGCTCGACCGCTGTTGCCGAGGCGGAAAAGCCGCCCGGCACCGAACCGCCGATGTCGGGCCAGTGGCCGGTGTTCGACAGCCAGCAGAATATCCTGCCGTCGCGGTAGACCGGCATGGCGAAGCGCACATCCATCAGGTGGGTGCCGCCGAGATAGGGATCGTTGACGATGTAGATATCGCCCGGCTCGGGCGGCAGGCAGCGTCCGTCGGCGATCATCTCGATCACGGTTTTGGTCGAATACTGCATGACGCCGACGAACACCGGCAGGCCCTGGCTGCCTTGCGCGATCAGCGAACCATCGAGCGCTGAATAGATGCCATCCGAACGGTCATTGGCCTCGGCGATGACAGGCGAGAACGCGGCGCGCGAAAACGTCAGGTCCATTTCGTCGCAGACTTGCTGTAGCGCCGCCTGGATGACTGAAAGGGTGATGGCGTCGAGTTTTTCCATCTCAGGCCTCGCCGATATCGATGATGATGTTGCCGTCGGCATCCGATCGCGCCCGGTCGCCGGGCTCCAGCACAGTCGTCGCGTCCATCTGTTCGAGGATCGCCGGACCTTCGATTGTTGCGTCGAGCGGCAACTTCTCTCTGCTGTAGACCGGCGTGTCGTACCAGCGCCCGCCATACCAGACAGGCCGGATCTCGCGCCGCGCCTCTTCGAGCGTTTTGGCGCGCCCAGCCGGGTCGATCAGCCGGGACAGATCGATTGCCGGCCGCACGCCGGTGACCGAGGTGTTGAGGTTGACCAGATTGGCGCGGATTTCCGGCAACTGGACCTTGAAGCGGGCGAAATAGGCCTTCTCGAACAGGTGCTGCAGTCCCTCGCGTGTCACCGCAGACGACGGCAGCGGCACGTTGATGATATGCGTCTGGCCGACGAACTGCATGTCGGCGGAATGCGTGACGCGGATCATTTCCGGCTTCACCGCCTCCTTGCCGATCAGCTCCTCGCCTTCGTTTCGGTGCCGTTCCAATGTCTCATGGAGTTGGGTTTCATCGAGACTGGCCACCGGCTGGTTGACCGTGTTGACGAAATCATGGCGCAGATCGGCGACGACGCAGCCGAGAGCATTGGTGATGCCCGGTCGCGCCGGCACCAGCACTTTCGGCAGGCCTAGTTCGCGCGCCAATGCCGTCGCATGCAGCGGCCCGGCGCCGCCGAAGGCGAACAGCGCGAAATCGCGCGGGTCGTGGCCACGCGACACCGAGACCATGCGGATGGCGCCGGCCATCCTCATGTTGCCGAGCCGCAGCACCGCACCCGCTGCCTCGACGCCGGACAGGCCGGTAGGTCGGCCGATCCTGTCCTCGAATATGCCGGTGACGCGTTCGACGGTGACCGGGTTTTCCACCGCAAGCAGCTTTTTCGGCGCCAGCCGGCCAAGCACCAGATTGGCGTCGGTAATGGTCGGCTCCAAGCCGCCGCGTCCGTAGCAGATCGGGCCGGGATTGGCGCCGGCGCTTTCCGGGCCGATCTGGATCAGACCGGCCGCATCGACGCGGGCGATCGAGCCGCCGCCGGCGCCGACCGTATGCACCGCCACCATCGGCACGTGGATCGGCATCGCATACTCGATCTCGATCTCGTTCGACACCGCCGGCTCGGCGTCGCGGATCAGCGCCACGTCGGTCGAGGTGCCGCCCATGTCGTAGGTGACCAGATTTTCGAAGCCGGCGCGTTTTCCGGTATAGGCGGCAGCAATGACACCGGAAGCGGGGCCGGACATGACGGTCTTGGCCGACTCACGGGTGACAAAGCGGGCCGAGATCATGCCGCCATTGCCGTTCATGATCAGGAAGTCGCGGGCGTAGCCTTTTGACGCCAGCTCCTTGCGCAGCCGCTCGACATAGCGTTCGAGGATCGGTTGAACCGAGGCGTTAACCGAAGCGGTGACGCCGCGCTCGAATTCGCGCGCTTCCGAAAGCAGCGCATGGCCTGTCGTGATGTAGCCGTTCGGCCAAAGCTCAGCCGCGATCTCGGCGGCACGCCGCTCATGCGCCGGGTTGGCGTAGGAGTGCAGGAAATGGATGACGAGGGATTCGCAGCCGGCTGCGATCAGTTGTGAAATCGCTGTCCGCATATCGGCCTCGTCGAGCGGGATGCGCACCGCGCCCGAGGCTTCGACCCGCTCCGACACTTCGAGCCGCAGATTGCGCGGGATGATCGGCACGAACGTGCCTGTCATGCCATAGGCTTGCGGCCGTGTCCGCCGGCCAAGCTCGATGACGTCGCGAAAGCCGCGCGTGGTGATCATGCCGGTCTTGGCCAGCCGGCGCTCCAGCACCGCGTTGGTGGTGGTCGTCGTGCCGTGCACGATGAGGTCGATGCCGTCGACCGGAAATCCGGTGGCGCCAAGCGCCGAAACGACACCGAACGCCTGGTTGTCGACTGTCGTCGGGGTCTTGGCGATGTGCACCCGGCCGCCGTCACGGCCGTCGATCAGAAGCAGGTCGGTAAAGGTGCCGCCGACATCAATACCGGCGACGACGCTGCCCGTCGAATCCAGAGCTTGCGCCGAAAAATTCTGTCCCATTGTCGAAACCCGAAATGCCCGAACTGCCTACATGCCTTAGTTTGGAAAGCTGTTTTACGGCGGCGTCTTGACGCAAATATCGTTTGTATACTAATAAATTCCGGACACAAGAGCTTACCGCTTCGGAGTGTGCAAGCGGCACGCTGGAATCTGACCGGTTCGGGCGCGCAGGTGAAGATTTGGCGCGGCCGCTGAGCTGGCCCGGAAGGTTAGGTTTGATGAACACCACATCCGCGTTCAACACTGCTGGCGCCCGGCCGTTGCAGTTCCCGATACCGGCCAATGTCTATGCCGAAACCGTCGTCTCGGTGAAGCATTATACCGACCGGCTGTTTTCGTTCCGCATCACCCGGCCGCAATCGCTGCGCTTCCGTTCCGGCGAGTTCGTCATGATCGGCCTGCCCAATGCCGAGAAGCCGGTGTTCCGCGCCTATTCGATCGCCAGCCCTGCCTGGGACGACGAACTCGAATTCTTCTCGATCAAAGTGCCGGACGGCCCGCTCACTTCGGAGCTGCAGAAGATCGAGATCGGCGACACCGTTATCATGCGGCAGAAGTCGACCGGCACGCTGGTGGTCGACGCGCTGACGCCGGCCAAGCGCCTGTTCATGATCTCGACAGGCACCGGCATCGCGCCCTTCGCCAGCCTGCTGCGCGATCCCGATACCTATGAGAAGTTCGAGCAGGTTATCCTGACCCATACCTGCCGCGACAATGCCGAGCTCACCTACGGCCAGGAGCTGGTGGCCGCACTGGAGAACGACCCGCTGATCGGCGAACTGACCGGCGGCCGCGTCACGCTCTACAATTCGACGACGCGCGAGACCTCCGAGCGCATGGGCCGCATTACCGCGCTGATCGGCTCGGGCAAATTCTACAGCGATCTCGACATCGACAAGCTCAATCCCGAGACCGACCGCATCATGATCTGCGGCTCGATGCATATGCTCAAGGACGTCAAGGAACTGGCCGAAAGCCTCGGCTTCCAGGAAGGCTCGCTGCACCATCCGGCAAGCTTCGTCGTCGAGCGCGCCTTCGTCGGCTGAGACGCGGCAGTTCAGAGTCTACTGGTTTGCGACCCTGATTTTGACCATACGGTCAAAAATCGGCTGCCTTGACTGTCTTTTTCCGCTATGACCGCTTGAAGGACTCGTGAAGCGCTGCTTCACGGTCTATCTTCGGCATAACTCGCTGAACAAGGGGCAGGAGATGAGCAGCACAATCCGCGAAACCGATCTCGGCACGTCCAAGATCACGCCGCTGCCGGCGCGCGCCGCCGCCAATGCACCAATCCCGCAAGCCCATGGCATTGCTCGCAATCCCGGCATGAGGCTCGATCTCGGCTTCATGGAATCGATGCGCGGCGTCAACCGCTCGGCGCTGGAACGCCGCGTCGCCAGCCTGACCAAAAGACGCTCGATCAAGGCCGATAACCAGGCCGCCTGGCTGCTGCGCGCCGTCGCCTGCATGGACCTGACGACGCTGAACTCGAACGACACGGAAGAGCGCGTGCGCCGGCTTTGTGCCAAGGCGGTCAACCCGTTCCGTCGCGACATTGCCGAGGGGCTCGGCATTACTGGTGAAAAGATCCGCCCGGCGGCGGTCTGCGTCTATCATCCCTTCGTCGCCACTGCCGTCGAAGCGCTGCGCGGCAGCGGCGTCCATGTCGCCGCCGTTTCCACGGCTTTCCCGCATGGCCTTGCACCGCTTTCGACACGTCTGCAGGAGATCGAAGCATCGGTAAGGGACGGCGCCGACGAGATCGACGTCGTCATCCCGCGCGGCCTGGTATTCGGGGCGAAATGGCAGGAGCTCTATAACGAGATTGTCTCGATGCGCGCCGCTTGCGGCGAGGCCCATCTGAAGGTGATCCTCGGCACCGGCGACCTCGCGACGCTGCGCAACGTCATGCTCGCCTCGATGGTGGCAATGATGGCGGGTGCAGATTTCATCAAGACCTCGACCGGCAAGGAAAGCGTCAACGCGACGCTGCCGGTCGGCCTTGCCATGGTGCGCGCCATCCGCGCCTATTTCGAGGAAACCGGCTATCTCATCGGCTTCAAGCCGGCCGGCGGCATTTCCACGGCAAAAGCCTCGCTCGACTGGCTGGTGCTGATGAAGGAAGAGCTGGGCCGGCCGTGGCTGGAGCCGGAGCTGTTCCGCTTCGGAGCATCGAGCCTTTTGACCGATATCGAGCGCCAGCTCGAGCATCATCTGACCGGCCACTACTCGGCCAATCATCGCCACGCGATGGCGTGATTCGGAGCGCGCCATGAACATTCTCGAACGCTATCACGCCATGGAATACGGCCCGGCGCCGGAGGCGCGCAGCGAGGCCGATGCGTGGCTTGCCGCGTGGGATTTCGGCAAAGCGCTGTTTATCGGCGGCGACTGGAAGGCAGCCAGCGGAGGCAAAACCTTCGACACCAGCGATCCGTCCTCGAGAAAGCTGCTGGCCAAGGTGTCGGATGCCGGTGCCGCCGATATCGACGCGGCGGTTTCGGCCGCCACAAAAGCGCTGCCGAAATGGAGCGCCAGCACTGGTTATCAACGCGCCAAAGTGCTCTACGCCATCGGCCGCGCCATGCAGCGCCACCAACGGCTGTTCGCGGTGCTGGAATCGATCGACAATGGCAAGCCGATCCGCGAAAGCCGCGACATCGACGTGCCGCTGGCCATCCGCCATTTCATCCATCATGCCGGCTGGGCGCAGGCGCTGGACAGGGATTTTCCAGGCCATAAGGGGGTCGGCGTCGTCGGCCAGATCATCCCGTGGAACTTCCCGCTCTTGATGCTGGCCTGGAAGATCGCGCCGGCGCTCGCCGCCGGCTGCACCGTGGTGCTGAAGCCAGCCGAATTCACGCCGCTCACCGCGATCCTGTTCGCCGAGATCTGTGAACGATCTGGCGTGCCGAAGGGCGTCGTCAACATCGTCCAGGGCGGGCCGGAAGCGGGTGGGGCAATCGTCAATCATCCCGGCATCCAGAAGATCGCCTTCACCGGTTCGTCCGAGGTCGGCAAGATCATCCGCAAAGCCACCGCCGGTTCGGGCAAGAAACTGTCGCTGGAGCTTGGCGGCAAGTCGGCCTTTGTCGTCTTTGAGGATGCCGATCTCGACAGCGCCGTCGAGGGGCTGGTCGACGGCATCTGGTTCAACCAGGGCCAAGTCTGCTGTGCCGGCTCGCGCCTTCTGGTGCAGGAGGGCATCGCCGATGCCTTCATCGCCAAGGTCAAGACGCGGATGAGCCGGCTGCGCGTCGGCAGCCCGCTCGACAAGAACACCGATATCGGCCCGCTGGTCGATTTGACCCAGCTCGATCGCGTCAAGGGCCTGATCGCCGAGGGCGCCAAGCAGGGCGCAATCTGCTGGCAGCCGGACTCGGCGCTGCCCTCCTCGGGCTATTACCATCTGCCAACGCTGGCGACAGGTGTTTCGCCGGCTAACATTCTGGCACAGGAAGAGGTGTTCGGGCCGGTGCTTGCCACCATGACCTTTCGCAACACCGAGGAAGCGGTCGAGCTCGCCAACAACACGCGCTATGGCCTGGCTGCTTCGGTGTGGAGCGAGAACATCAATCTTGCCCTGCACGTCGCGCCGCAATTGAAGGCCGGCGTCGTCTGGGTCAACGGCACCAATATGTTCGACGCCTCCTGCGGCTTTGGCGGTTACCGCGAGAGCGGCTTTGGCCGCGAAGGCGGGCGCGAGGGCATGTTCGAATATCTCTCGGCAAAACTGCCGCTCGGCCCGGTTATCAAACCGGCAACGTCTTCGGCGCAACCTGTCGAGCAGGCGGAAGGTGCCGCCATCGACCGCACGGCAAAGCTGTTCATCGGCGGCAAGCAGGTCCGGCCGGACGGCAATTATTCCTTCGCCGTCGCCACCGCCAAGGGCAAGCTTGCCGGCGAGGTTGGTCTCGGCAACCGCAAGGATATCCGTGACGCTGTCGCGGCCGCGCGCGCCTGCAAGGCCTGGCCGGAAGCGACCGCCTACAACCGCAGCCAAGTGCTCTACTACCTGGGCGAAAATCTGTCCGGCCGCGCCGACGAGTTTGCTGTGCGCCTCACCCAACTTACCGGCGCGACCGCCAAGGCGGCGCGTGAAGAGGTCGAACTGTCGATCGAGCGGCTGTTCCTCTATGCCGGCTTGGCCGACAAATTCGAGGGTCGCGTCCACCAGCCGCCGGCCCGCGCCGTCACGCTGGCACTGCACGAACCGGTCGGGGTCGTCGGTATTGTCGCGTCGGACAACGCACCTTTGCTTGGCTTGATCTCGCTGGTGGCGCCGGCGCTCGCCATGGGCAACACCGTGGTCGCCGTGCCGTCCGAAAAATACCCGCTGCTTGCCACCGACCTCTACCAGGTCGTCGAATATTCCGACGTGCCGGCGGGCGCCATCAATATCGTCACCGGCAGTAGCGCCGAGCTTGCCGGCGTATTGGCCAAGCATGACGATGTCGACGGGCTCTGGGTGTTCGCCGATGCCGAGACTTGCGCCAAGGCCGAGGCCGAGTCCATCGGCAATCTCAAACGCGTCTGGACCGGCAACGGCCACAGCCTCGACTGGGCGTCGAACGAAGCAGCCGGCGATGCCTTGCTGCGCCGTGCGATCGAGGTCAAGAACGTCTGGGTGCCCTACGGCGACTGAGTGCTCCGGAGAGACGTCCGGGCTTGACGGGCCAAAAGATGTTCTTTACCTAGAAAAAACATTTGGCTGGCAGGCGAAAATCGAAACAGGCGGGATGGTAGTGCCCGCCTGGCACATTGCGCCCCGGCCTTGCGCCGGTAAAGCCGAACGACCACAGACGGGCGAGGAGAAAAGTATGGCGGATCTGACAGGCAAAATCGTTGTCGTCACGGCGGCGGCGCAAGGCATCGGCAGGGCGAGCGCGCTGGCGTTCGCCAAGGTCGGCGCCGTCGTCCATGCCACCGACATTAACGAGGTGGTGCTCGCCGACCTCGGCAAGACGCCCGGTATCAAGACCCGCAAGCTCGACGTGCTGAGCGACGAGGCGGTGAACGCCGCTTTTGCCGAGATCGGCGCCGTCGACGTGCTGTTCAATTGCGCCGGCTTCGTCCATTCCGGCTCGATCCTCGAGATGAAGGACGGCGATCTCGACTTTGCCTATGATCTCAATGTCCGCTCGATGATCCGCACCATCCGCGCCGTGCTGCCCGGCATGCTGGAGCGCGGCGACGGCTCGATCATCAACATGGCGTCGCTGGCCAGTTCGACCAAGGGCGTGCCGAACCGCTTCGTCTATGGCCTAACCAAGGCAGCCGTCATCGGCCTGACCAAGTCGGTCGCCGCCGACTATGTCGGCAAGGGCATACGCTGCAATGCGATCTGTCCGGGCACTGTCGAAAGCCCGTCGCTGCAGGACCGCATGCATGCGCAGGGCGACTACGAAGCAGCTCGCGCCGCCTTCATCGCCCGCCAGCCGATGGGCCGGCTCGGCACGCCCGAGGAAATCGCCGATCTCGCCGTCTATCTGGCCGGCGCCACCTATACGTCGGGGCAGGCTTATAATATCGACGGTGGCTGGTCGATCTAAGAGGCCATTTGAAAACCCTACTCCGCCGGGCGCCTGACGCGGCTTTCTGCCCTTCCGGTGCTCACGTACTTTAAGTACGCTCCGCTCCGGTTCTCGAAACCCACGCCATTCGCCGCAGCGGAGCGAGTTTGCAAACGGCCTCTGGTCGCAACTGGGAGAAAACTGCATGAAACTGCTGCGCTATGGCGAGGCGGGGAGCGAACGCCCCGGCCTGCTCGATGCCGATGGAACGATCCGCGACCTCTCCGCCCATGTCACCGACATTGCCGGCAAGGCGCTTGACCCGGCATCGCTCGAGACATTGTCGAAGCTCGACCCGAAGACGCTGCCGGCGGTTTCCGGCAAGCCGCGGATCGGCGCCTGCGTCGCCGGCACCGGCAAATTCATCTGCATCGGCCTCAACTATTCCGACCACGCCGCCGAAACCGGCGCCACCGTGCCGCCGGAGCCGATCATCTTCATGAAGGCAAGCTCGGCTATTGTCGGGCCGAACGACGACGTGCTGATCCCGCGCGGCTCGGTGAAGACCGACTGGGAGGTCGAGCTCGGCGTGGTGATCGCCAAGACTGCAAAGTATGTCACCGAGGCCGAGGCGCTGGATTATGTCGCCGGCTATTGCGTCGCGCACGACGTCTCCGAGCGCGCCTTCCAGGCCGAGCGCCAGGGCCAGTGGACCAAGGGCAAGTCCTGCGACACGTTCGGGCCGATCGGCCCGTGGCTGGTGACCAAGGACGAGGTCAAGGACCCGCAGAACATCCCGATGTGGCTGACGGTCAACGGCAAGACGATGCAGAACGGCTCGACCAAGACCATGGTCTTCGGCGTCGCTTATCTCGTCTCCTATCTCAGCCAGTTCATGTCGCTGCACCCGGGCGACATCATCTCGACCGGCACGCCGCCCGGCGTCGGCCTCGGCATGAAGCCGCCGGTCTTCCTGAAGCCCGGCGACGTGGTCGAGCTCGGTATCGAAGGGCTGGGCATCCAGAAGCAGACGTTCAAGGCGGATTTGTAGGCGGCGCTTTGCCTTCTCCCCTAAGGGAGAAGGTGGATTGTCGCGCAGCGACAAGACGGGATGAGGGATGCTGGAAGAAACGAGGCGCGAAAACATCGAAGGATTTCCGTCGCTTACGCCTTCAGCGTAGCGATCCGTCCAACACCCCTCATCCGACCGAGCTTCGCTCGGCCACCTTCTCCCACAAGGGTGTTTGGACCGGAGACATCGCGAACAGGTGTGCGA